>NZ_JBHDLJ010000055.1:0-207 GCF_041877255.1 Arthrobacter halodurans | reverse complement strand
GCGAAGGCCGAGGCGATCTACGACCGCGTCCACGCCCAGGCCCAGCTCCTCAAGGACACCGCCACACCCGCCACCGGCCCCGGCGGAACCGGCCCGCACGGCACGGACCAGGGCGGCACGGACCAGGGCGGCGCGGACGTGCCCGGGGAGCGCGAGGAGCGCACGATGGACCAGCTGCGCACCGACGTGTTCGCGGACCACATGCTC
>NZ_JBHDLJ010000054.1:0-207 GCF_041877255.1 Arthrobacter halodurans | reverse complement strand
GGGTTTGGTGGGAGTGACGGCGTTGCGGTTGTCGAACTTCCAGGACTGGGTGCCGGCGAGTTTGTAGGAGCCGGTGGAGGCCTTCGTGGTGACGGTGCCGATCCCGGCGTAGGTGTGGGTGCCGGTGCCCTTGCGGACGCCGTTGACGTAGTAGACGACACCGGTCTTAGACGGGATCTTCACCGTGTTGGCGGAGGCGCTGAACAC
>NZ_JBHDLJ010000053.1:0-219 GCF_041877255.1 Arthrobacter halodurans | reverse complement strand
GGGGCCGGGGCGGCGGGGCCGGTACCGCTCGACCGCGGACTACCTGTGCCAGGTGTTGCGGATCCCCTACGCGGAGGCGAGGGCCCGGCTCGGCGCGGCCGCGGTCCTGCTCCCGCGCACGACCCTGGCCGGGCAGGAGCTGGCCCCGGTCCGTCCCGCGCTGGCCGCGGCGGTGGCCGGCGGGGAGGTCTCGGTCGCCACCGCGCTGTTGGCCGCGCG
>NZ_JBHDLJ010000052.1:0-219 GCF_041877255.1 Arthrobacter halodurans | reverse complement strand
TGCCGAGGCGCGCATGCTCTGGTTGCCCACGACCTGCATCGTCTTGTCCCTGACGTCCACGACCTTCGGCTTCGGCGGGGCGACCGGGGTCTTCAGGGCGTAGGAGGGCATCCAGCCGGACCGGCCCGCGTAGGAGACCTTGGACCAGGACGCGTACGTGTGGGTCACGGTGACCTTCACACCCTGCTTCACCGAGGCGACGGCCTTGGCCGTCGAGTA
>NZ_JBHDLJ010000051.1:0-224 GCF_041877255.1 Arthrobacter halodurans | reverse complement strand
CCCGGTCCCCCAACCACCCGCCATCGACCCGCGGCAACCCGCCCCCCGCACCCGGACCGCCGGGACTTCCGGGGCCGCCGCCGGAGACTACGGGGCCACCTGCGTCGCCGGGACCACCGCCGGGCACTCCGGACACGCCGGGGCCACCGGGACCACCGCCGGGACCGCCGGCCGCGGCCGCGGCCGCGGCCAGCAACTCCCCGGCCCGACCCGTGAGGACCTCA
>NZ_JBHDLJ010000050.1:0-224 GCF_041877255.1 Arthrobacter halodurans | reverse complement strand
GGGATCGGGGTGTTGACGCAGGGCACGGACGTGCACCTGGTGCTGGTGGACCTGCGGGACTCGGAGCTGGACGGGCAGCAGGGCGAGGACCTGCTGGCGGGGATCGAGATCACGGTGAACCGCAACGCGGTCCCGTTCGACCCGCGGCCGCCGATGGTGACCTCGGGGCTGCGGATCGGGACCCCGGCGCTGGCCACGCGCGGGTTCGGGGAGGCGGCGTTCGC
>NZ_JBHDLJ010000005.1:0-232964 GCF_041877255.1 Arthrobacter halodurans | reverse complement strand
GCACCCCGGTGCCCGGTTCGGCCCCGCGCGGCGCCGGGCCGGCCCGACCCTGCGGCCTACGCCGGCCCGCCCGGCGCCAGCTGGCCCAGGGCCACGGCGATCGGGACCGCCGACGCCGCGGCCCACGCCTGCGGCCGGCAGGACGCCGGATACGGCACGGGGGCGCCCACCTGGTCCGCCGCGTGCCCGGAGAACAGCTCGGGCAGCCTCCAATCGAATCCCTCCGCGGCGTCGAGGAGACCCGCGGCCAGCGTCGACGCCTCGTCGGCGAACCCGGCCCGCGTCATGCCGTCGATGACGATGGCCGTGTCGTGGCTCCACACGGAACCCGCGTGGTACCGCGTGGGCCAGAATCCGCCGTTGGTGGTGGACACCGTGCGGATCCCGAATCCGGAGAACATGGTCGGGTCCATGAGGCGGCGGACCACGGTGGCCTCCTCGGCGGCATCGAGGATGCCCGTGCCCAGCAGGTGGCCCATGTTGCTCGCGACGCCGTCGACCGGCCGCTTGGAGGCGTCGAGCGCGATCGCCGGGTAGCGGCCGTCGGCGTCCTCGCACCAGAACGCCGCGCGGAACCGCGCGGCGAGGTCCTCGGCGTAGGCCCGCCATTCCCCGGCGCCGGGGCGCCCGAAGGCCTCGAGGAGCGCGGCCCCGCCCAGGGCCGCCTCGTACGCGTACCCCTGCACCTCGGCGAGCGCGATCGGCCCGTCCGCGAGCGACCCGTCGTGCCAGCGGATGGAGTCCCCCGAGTCCTTCCAGCCCTGGTTGGCCAGGCCGTGGCCGCTGGTGTCCAGGTACTCGAGGAAGCCGTCGCCGTCGGAGTCGCCGTGGTCGCGCAGCCAGACCAGGGCCGCCTCGAGCGGGTCCAGCAACGCGGCGACCTCCTGCTCGGGCAGCCCCGCCCGCCAGGCACCGTGCAGCAGCGTGATCCACAGCGGCGTGGCGTCAATGGTGCCGAAGTAGACCGGCGGGAGGGCGACCCCCTGCCCGTCCTCCTCGAAGCGGAGGGTGGCGCGGCGCACCTCGTGCAGGATCTTGCCGGGCTGCTCCGCGGTGTCCGCGTCCGTCGTCGTGCCCTGCCGGGCCGCGAGGGCACGCAGCGTCCCGCCCGCCAGCGCGGTGTCCAGCGGCAGCAGCATGCGCGCCGCGATGAGGGAGTCCCGGCCGAACATCGTGAGGAACCAGGGGGCGCCGGCGGCCAGGAACGTGTCCCCGGGCCGGTCGGACGACGCCATGCGCAGCCCGTTGAGGTCCGACACCGACCGGCTCATGAGCCGGTCCATCCGGCGGTCCGCCAGCCGCGGGGCCACCAGCGGCGCGGTGGTGGGGCCCACCATCGGGGCGCCGAGGTCCTCCACGTCCAGGCGCCACGGCAGCTCGACGCTGCCCCCAGGCTCCACGTCGACGGTCCAGGCGAGCAGCACCGTGCCGTCCGCGTACTCCGCGTCCGCGGCGCCGGTTTCGAGAAGCGCCCGGGTCCCCTCGCCGCGCCAGCTCCAGCCCGGGCCGGCGACCTCGGGCCCGGCCGCGGGGGCGGCGCCGGACTTGATCTTCTCCATCGGCGTGCTGTCCACCACAATCCGGCAGACGACCCGCAGGCGCACGGGCTCCGCCTGGGCCGAGTCGATCCGGATCGTCTCCGCGACGCCGCGCGCGTCGGCCGTGCGGCTGCGGGTCAGGTGGACGAGCGGGTCGGCGACCGATCCGGGGACCCGCACGAAGTGCAGGTAGTCCACGGCATCGGCGGAGCGGACGTGGGTGGAGACCCAGGCGGGCTCCTCCCCGTCGACGGTCAGCACGGCGCTCCTCACGACGCGGTCGTCCCCGCAGTGGATGCCCTGGGCCCCCTCCCCGCGGATCTGGCCGTGGGGGTCGGCCCACGCCTGGACCGGTGCGCTGAAGACGCCGGTGAGGTCGTGCAGGTACGGCTGGAGGTATGCCATGCGGGGTCTCCTGGGGTTGTGCGGGCGTGCGGCCGCGGCCGCACGTTCAGTTCTTGATCGTTCAAAATAGTGATTGACAGCCTATTTGAACGATCATATCGTTGTAAACGGCGTCCTATCCGGGACGTCACACGACGAACGAGGGCGAGGGCGACCGTGGCGAAGGCAACGCTGGTTTCGCTGGCGAACGCGCTGGGCGTGTCCCGCCAGACCATCTCCAACGCCATCAACGCCCCGGAGCGCGTCAAGCCGGAGACCCTCGCCCGCGTCCAGCGCGCCATCGCCGAGGCCGGATACCGGCCCAGCGCCGCGGCCCGCCAGCTGCGCACGCGCCGCTCCATGAACCTCGGCATCCGCATGATCCCCGGCGCCGACGGCATCAACGGCTCCATCTACGACCGGTTCCTGCATTCCCTGGCGGAGGCCGCCCAGGAACGCGGCTACCGCCTCACGCTCTTCTACGCGGCCTCGGACGCCGACGAGATCGAGCAGTACGACCAGCTGCTGGACGTCGCCGACCTCGACGGGTTCGTCCTCACGGGCACGCACCGCGACGACGAGCGCACCGCCTGGCTCCTGGAGCGCGGCGTCCCGTTCGCCGCCTTCGGGCGCCCGTGGAGCGACGACGGGGACCCCTTCGCCTCGGCCCACGCGTGGGTCGACGTCGACGGCGGGGCGGGCACCGAGGAGGCGACCCGCGCACTCATGGCCCAGGGCCACCGGCGGATCGGTTTCCTCGGCTGGCCCACCGGCTCGGGCGTGGGCGACGACCGCCGCGCCGGCTGGCGCCGCGGCCTGTCCCACGGGCCGCTCGCCGACGACGCGAGCCGCGCGGCGGCCGGGGAACTGGACATCCAGACCGAGGACGGCGTGGCCCGGGGCGCCGACGGCGCCGCGCGGCTGGTGGGCGCCGGGGCCACGGCCGTCGTCTGTGCCAGCGACTCGCTGGCGCTGGGCGCCCTCGCCGCCCTGCGGTCGCTGCCGCCCGGGACACCGCCGCCCGCCGTCGTCGGGTTCGACGACACGCCGGTCGCCGCCGCCATCGGCCTGTCCAGCGTCGCGCAGCCCATCGAGAGCGTCGCGCGCCAGATCATCGCCGTGCTCACCCACGGCCTCGGGGGCAGGGACGACGGCACGACGCCGGAGCCCCCGCGGCACGTCCTGCTCCCGGCCGCGTTCGTCGAGCGGACCCCGCACGCCCTGGGCGCCGTTCCCGCGGCCCCCTCCCCCTGAACCGCACCACCACACCCGCATCGCATCCCAGCAGAAGGACATCAGGCAATGACGACTGACAAGCACACCCGAATCCGCCGGACCGCGCTGGCGGCCGCCGTGACCGCCGCGGCGCTGGCGCTCGCCGGCTGCGGCGGCTCCGGCTTCTCCTCGGCCGCGGACGAATCCGGCGCGGACGGGGCCCCGCAGGAGGCCACGGAGGCGCCCCTCACCGTCCTCATCGGCTCCTCCGGGGCCGCCGAGACGAAGGCCGTCACCGATTCGGTCGCCGCCTGGTCGGAGGATTCCGGCATCGACGCCGAGGTCACCGCAGCCTCCGACCTGGTCCAGCAGCTGAGCCAGGGCTTCGCGTCCGGCAACCCGGCCGACGTCTTCTACGTGTCGGCGGATCAGTTCGCCGGATACGCGGCCAACGGATCGCTCGAGCCCTACGCCGAGGACCTTGGCAACAAGGACGACTTCTACCCCGCGCTGCGGGAGGCCTTCACCTACGAGGACACCCTGTACTGCGCTCCGAAGGACTTTTCCACGCTGGGCCTGGTCATCAACGACAAGCTCTGGGACGACGCCGGCCTGACCGAGGCCGACGTGCCCACCACGTGGGAGGAGCTGGCCGACACCGCCGAGAAGCTCACCAGCGGATCGACCGTCGGGCTCGCGTTCAGCCCCGAGTTCCAGCGCCTGGGCGCCTTCGCCGCGCAGGCCGGCGGCGGGCTGGTGACCGACGGGACGGCGACGGCCAACAGCGCCGAGAACGTCGAGGCGCTGGCGTACGCGCAGCGGCTGATGAAGGACGGGGTGGCCAAGTACTCCTCGGAGCTCGGCTCGGGCTGGGGCGGCGAGGCCTTCGGCAAGGGCCAGGCCGCCATGGTCATCGAGGGCAACTGGATCGCCGGCGCCCTCAGCAACGACTTCCCCGACGTCGACTACACCGTCGCCGAGCTGCCTGCGGGCCCGGGCGGCAAGGGCACCCTGCAGTTCACCAACTGCTGGGGCATCGCCGCGGACAGCGACAACGTCGGCGGCGCGCGCGAGCTCGTCGAGCACCTGACGTCCGTGGACTCGCAGATGGCGTTCGCCCAGGCCTTCGGCGTCATGCCCTCCGTCCAGTCCGCCGCCGACCAGTGGTCGGCCGAATACCCGGACCTGGCGCCGTTCATCGCCGGCGGCGAGTACGCGCAGAACGTTCCCGCCCAGCCGGGCGCCTCCGACGTCATCGGCGAGCTCAACGCCCAGTTGGAGAGCCTGAAGACCGCCGATCCCCAGAAGATCCTGGATACCGTCCAGGGCGACATGGAAGCGGTCCTGCAGGACACCCCGTAGCACCCGCTCGGCGGTCCGCGGCGCAGACCTGCCGCCGCGGACCGCCGATCCACCACAGCGCGGCGCCGGCCCCGGCGCGACGCAAACCAGAGGAGCACAGGTGGCAAAGACGACACCACGGGCCGCCCGGACCGGCCGCGCACCGCGGCGCCGCGGCAACCAAGGCCGCCAGGGCCTGACCGGATGGCTGTTCATCGCGCCCGTCGTCCTGATCCTGGGCCTGTTCCTGGTGATCCCGGTGCTGATGGCGGCGTGGGTCAGCGTCTCCGACTGGACGGGCCGGGGCAGCCCGCTGGCCGCCGGCGTCGGCTTCGTCGGCGCCGAGAACTACGCGGCCATCCTCGACGGCGACGGCCTCGCGGCCCGCGACTTCGGCACGTCCATCCGGAACAACCTCTACTACGTCCTGCTGGTGGTCCCGCTGCAGACCGCCCTGGCGCTGTTCCTGGCGGTCATGGTGAACCGCCAGATCCTCCGGGGCCGCGGGATCTTCCGCACGGCCTTCTACTTCCCGTCGGTCACGAGCTCGGTGGCCATCACGGTGCTCTGGCTATTCCTCTTCAGCTCCTCGGGCGTGGTCAACAAGGTGCTGTCCTTCTTCGCCATCACGGGCCCCAACTGGTTCCAGGACCCCCGCGGGGTCATCCACGTGATCCTGGCGGCGCTCGGGGTCCCGCAGGCCCCCGCCGCCCTTTCCGACCCGGCGTTCCTCGGCATCTCCGGCTGGGAGTGGCTCGCCGGCCCGTCGGTGGCGATGAGCGCCTTCGTGCTCATGGCGATCTTCACCACCTCCGGGACGTTTATGCTCCTCTTCATCGCGGCGCTGCAGAACATCAGCGGCGAGGTGCAGGAGGCCGCCATGGTGGACGGGGCGAGCGGCTGGCAGAGGTTCTGGCACGTCACGCTGCCGATGCTGCGCCCGACGCTCTTCACGGTCCTCACGCTGGGGCTGATCGGCACGTGGCAGGTCTTCGACCAGATCTACACCGGCACCCAGGGCGGTCCGGCCAAGACCACGCTGACACCCGCCTACCTCTCCTTCAGCTCGGCGTTCAACAACCAGCGCTGGGGCGAGGGCGCGGCGATCGCCTTCATCCTCTTCGCGATCATCGTGGTCCTGACGCTTCTCCAGCGCTTCGCGCTGCGCGAGCGGGACGTGCCCAAGCGCCGCCGGATGGCGCCCGTGGCGCCCACCGGAGGCCCCTCCGCAGACCGCGCGCCCGAGGCGGCGCCCGCAGGGAAAGTGAACCAGCGATGACCCAGCTCGCCGAACGGTCGGCCGCCCCGGCCGAATCACAGCCCCGGCCCGAGCGGCGCCGCAGGCGGCGCCCCGGCCGCGCCCGCCGCGGATGGATCCTCTACGGGATGCTCGTGTCCCTGGCGCTGATCTACATCTTCCCGTTCCTGATCCAGCTCGCCAGCTCGGTCAAGACGGAGCCCGACGCCGCGCAGAACCCCCTGAGCCTCGTGCCCCAGCACTGGACGTTCGCCGCCTACGAGACCCTGTTCGCCTCGTCCGACTTCACCACGTGGGCGCAGAACTCGTTCGTCGTGACCGTCTTCGTCACCCTCGGCAGGGTCTTCTTCAACTCCCTGGCCGGCTACGCGCTCGCCCGGATCGACTTCCGCGGCCGCGGCCTGGTCTTCGCGCTGCTCATCGGCGTCATGGCCGTGCCCGGCGTCGTGCTGCTCATCCCGAAGTTCCTGGTCATCAACCAGCTCGGCATGTACGACTCCTACGCCGGCATGATCCTTCCGCTGCTGGCCGACGCCGCCGGCGTGTTCATCATGAAGAGCTTCTTCGAGTCGATCCCGGTGAGCGTCGAGGAGCAGGCGCGGGTCGACGGGGCGGGCACGTTCCGCATCTTCTGGTCCGTCGTGCTGCCGATGGCCCGCCCGGCCGTGATGACGATCGTGATCCTCTCCTTCCAGGGATCCTGGAACGAGCTGAACCACTTCATCATCTCCACGCAGGATCCGGCCCTCACCACGCTCACCAAAGGCGTCGCCCAGCTGGCGTCGGGCCAGCTGAGTCAGGGCACCCAATACCCGCTGAAGCTGGCCGCGGCGGCGCTCATGACCGTTCCCGTGGCCGTGGTCTTCTTCATCTTCCAGAAGCGGATCATGAACGCCTCGGCGGGCGCGGTGAAGGAGTAGGCGCGCCGCTCCGGCCGCGGAATAACCCCGGTGGGCGCCGTGTTGGCCCGAACATGACGCACACCAGCGAACCGTCCACGCCCATGCCCACGGCCGCGGCCGCCACCGCGACCATCGACCTCAAGGATCTCGGCACGGTCCACCGCCTCGGATTCGGCGCCATGCGCATCGTCGGGGACGGCGTCTGGGGCGAGCCCCGCGACCCGGCGCGCGCCGTCGCCGTCGTCCGCCGGGCGGTCGAGCTCGGGGTCGACTTCATCGACACCGCGGACTCCTACGGCCCGGACGTCAGCGAGCGGATCATCGCCGAGGCGCTGCATCCGTACCCCGAGGGCGTCCGCGTGGCGACCAAGGCCGGTTTCACGCGCCAGGGACCGAACCGCTGGATCCCGGTCGGCCGGCCCGAGTACCTGCGGCAGCAGGCCGAGCTGAGCCTGCGCAAGCTCGGGGTGGAGACCCTGGACCTGCTGCAGCTGCACCGGATCGACCCGAAGGTGGACCGCGACGAGCAGTTCGCCGAGCTGGCCGCGCTGCAGGCCGAGGGGAAGGTCCGCGCGTTGGGGCTGTCGCAGGTCTCCGTGGAGGAGATCGAGGCGGCCTCGCGGCACTTCACCGTGTCCACCGTGCAGAACCGCTACAACCTCACCGACCGCTCCGCCGAGGACGTGCTGGAGTTCTGCGGGGAGCGGGGCATCGGCTTCATCCCCTGGGCGCCCATGTCGGCGGGCGAGCTGGCGCGGACGGGCGGGCCCGTGGACCGGGCCGCCGCCCGGCTGGGGGCCACCGCCTCCGTGATTGCGCTGGCCTGGCTCCTGCGCCGCTCGCCGGTCATGATGCCGATCCCGGGCACCGGATCCGTCGACCACCTGGAGGACAACATGGCCGCCGCCGCACTGCACCTCGACGACGTGACGTTCGCGGAACTCGACGAGGCCGGTCGCGCCGCCGCGGAGGCCGCGCGGACCCGGGACGGCGGACGATGAGCGTCCTGATCGCCGGCTGCGGCGACCTCGGCACCGAGGCGGGACTGCGCTTCGCGGCGGCCGGGCACGCGGTCACCGGGTGGCGGCGGCGGCCGGATCGCCTGCCCGCCTTCATCCGCGGTGTCGCCGCTGACCTCACGGGCGACCTGCCGGAGGTGCCCGCGGACACGGAGACGGTCGTCTTCACGCCCGCCGCGTCCGGGCGCAGCGAGGAGCAGTACCGCGCCACCTACGTCGACGGGCTGGCCCGGCTGCTCGACGCCCTGGAGCGCGACGGCGTCACGCCGCGCCGCATCCTGTTCGTTTCCTCGACGGCGGTCTACGGGGACTCGGACGGCGAGCTCGTCGACGAGCTGACGCCGACGGCGCCGGCCAGCGCCACGGGCGCGGTCATCCGCGAGGCCGAGGAGCTGCTGCACGCGCGCCGGCCGGACGGCATCGTCCTGCGCCTGGCCGGGATCTACGGCCCGGGACGCACCCGGCTCGTCGATGCCGTGCTCGGCGGCACCGCCGTCGTGCCCTCCGGCCCGCACCCCACGAACCGCATCCACCGCGACGACGCCGCCGCGGCCATCGTGCACCTCGCCACCGCGGTGCCGGAACCGGAGCCGGTCTACGTCGGCGTCGACGACGAACCGGCCGAGCTCGGCGACGTCCTGCGGTTCCTCGCCGCCGAGCTGGGCCGCGGGGAGCCGCCGACGGGCGGGGCCCCGGCGGCGCGCGGCGGGAACCGCCGGCTGTCGAACGCGCGGCTGCGGGCGACCGGATTCGGGTTCGCCTTCCCCACGTTCCGCGAGGGATACCGGTCAGTGCTGGCGGGCGAGGGGATCCGGCACCCGTAGGTGCCGCGCGGGGCCCTACACGTGGAAGTGCGTGGTCGGCGGGGCCCCGGAGGCCGAGAAAACGATCTGCGTGGCGATGTCCCGCAGCTTGAGGTTGCGGTGGCTGGCCGCCCGCTTCATGATCTGCACCGCGTCCTCCTGCGAGCAGCGGTTCTGACCGATCAGCACGCCGACCGCCATGTCGATGATCGTCCGGGACTCCATGGCCGCCTTCCTGCCCTCGGCCTCCTCGCGGTGCAGGGCCATCCGCACGGCGAGCCGCAGGGCCTTGGACGCGTGGGACGCCACGCGCTGGACGGCGCGGACGGCGTCCTCGTCGAACACGCCGAGCCTGCCCGCGTACAGGTTGAGCCCCGCCACGGCGTCGCCCTCCAGCGCCAGCGGCACGGCGAGGATGGACGTGAGCCCCTGCGCGGCCACCACGGACGTGTACTCCGGCCACCGCGTCTCCGCCTGGAGGTCGGGGATCAGCACCGGCACGTTGGTCCGCACGGCGCGCAGGCACGGCCCGTCGCCGTAGCGGTACTGGATCTCGTCCATCAGGCGGGCCCGGTCGCTGCTGCTCGCGATCGTGTCGGCGTTATTGTCCCGCAGGAGGGTGATGCCGCAAAGCACCTCGGCACCGGGCGGGGCCACGACGCTCACGGTGTGGCGGGCGAGGTCCGCCAGGAACTCCTCGACATCCCCGCTGTTCAGAATGAGATCCAGATAGGTGTCCACGTGCCCGCCCGACAGCCTAACTATCGACTTGTGGCCCGCCAGGAATTCGACAAGCCCTTAACGCCACGGCCGCAACATCAGCCCCAGAAGCGCGGTGATGATACCAGCCGTTTCACCGAGGTTACCCCAACACGCCGCGGAATGTGAGGCAGTCAATCCAACGAATTGGCTACGGGGGCTTCACAAACTTCATCCATCCGTTTTACAGTTGAATGGCGGTCAAGGAGCGGCCCACCACACTGCACTATGACGTGGGAGCTATACGTGAACCATCGACTCAATGTCCTCGTTCGACTCGACCTCGATCCCCGCTCGGCCGTCGTCGTCGTCAGCGGCTGCCTGACCGAAGCCAACGTTCCCGCCCTGGTACCGCTCATCCGGCGGACGCGGGCCATCATTCCCGGCCTCCGCGTGACCGTCGACCTCGCCGGCGCGAAGCACATCGATCACCCCGCGGTCGAGACGCTGCAGCAGTTCGCCGACTCCGAGGGCCTCTCGCTCGACCCGATTCCCTCCCCGCCGCCGATCGTCCTGCGCATGCCGGCGCTGCTGCCCGACTGCCCCGCGCTGGCGCGGACGTACGCGGGCCTCGCCGTCGCCGCGTCCGCGGAAACCTCCGCCTACGCGCCCCGGCCCGTCCGGCGGGACGCCGGCCCGACGACGGCCGCGGCCCGCGCCAGGCGCCGGACCGCCCGGGTGGGCGAACTGGTCTCCTAAGCGGCGGCTCCCCGCGGGCGCACTCGTCGCCGCACCACGATCTGGACATCTTCTTGGGGGGTGTCCAGTCGTCCGTCCGGCCCAGATCGGCGCCGTGGGCGGGGTCCCGCCCCGCGGCGGGATCCGGCCCACGCCTGCGCCCAGCCGCGCCCGTGCCGCACGTCACGCGGCCGCGGGCAATCCGTAGACGCCCCCGGTTGCGAATGATCCCACGTGGCCCGCGCCGGGGGCGGGATCCGCCCTGCCGACCCGGGCCGCACGGGATCCCACACGACGGATCCCCGCGCGACGGCCGGGACCGCGACCGTTGGGGAGGTCGCCCGGCCTGGAGACCACCGCTCTTGGGGGCGGTGGCCCTCAGGCCGTGCGGCGGCCCACCAGGAAGTAGGCGATCGGCCCGGCGAAGTTCACGAACGTCGCGGCGACCCACGCGGTCTTCGGGCCGCGGACCAGGTGCGCCGGGCGGTTCACGAGGTCCTTCAGGGCAGCGCTCTGGAGGGCCACCTGCACGGCCGACAGCACGATGATGCGGGTCTTCTGCGGCTTGCTCAGGTCGTTCCACTTCTGCTTCGCGTTCATGGCGGACCTCTCCGATCGGTGTGGTGTTTCCATCGTAGGATGCGCCCCCGGCACCGGGAAGACCAGCGCCGGGCCTCCGCAGGGGGATAGAGTCGAAGCAACGGATACTCAGCGAGGCACTTGGAGTGAACGATGCGGAAGATGGACTCGACCGATTACCAGCAGGCGCAGTTGGCCAGGATCCACGACGAGAACATCGCTCCCGTCACGGAGCTCTGCCTCCAGCTGCGCGAGAAGCGGCCCGAATCCCCGGTGCCGTTCGTGGACCCGGTGCACGACGTGGACGAGGCGCGCATCATCAGCCTCCTGATCGCCCCCGGCGCGGGCACGGCCTCCGGCTTCCTGTCCCTCGAGAACGACGACGACACGGCCGAACGCCTCGCGGAGGTCTACGACGCCGCCGGGCTGCAGCCCCGGCACGGGATCCCGTGGAACGCCTACCCCTGGCAGCTGCCGGAGGGCCAGAAGCTCGTCCTCACGCCCGAGCAGGTCCACGACGGCATCAGGCCGCTGCGCCAGTTCCTGGAGATCGTCTACCGGGCCTCCGCCGTCGTCGCGCACGGCAGCGGCGCGCACAAGGTCATGGCCGCGTTCGCGAAGGCCGGCGGCGACCGCATCCTCAGCGAGCGCGTCATCAAGGTCTACAAGGTGGACTCCCCCGGCCCCATGGGCTCCGTGGGATCGGCCGCCCACAAGAGCCGGAAGTTCGACGAGATGGTGGCGGCGTACGCGGACGCGATGGGCGGGGTCGGGCTCCCCTCCAAGGGCAGGTAGCCCCGCTCCCCCGGAACCGCCGCCGGGGCTAGCGGTCGGCGTGCGCCTGCAGGAACTGGTAGACCTCGGTCTCGTCGACGCCGGGGAAGGCGCCCGGCGGCATGGCCGCCAGCAGGTGCGAGTTCGCCCGCGCCGCGGGCCACGCGTTGCCGGCCCACCGCACCGCCAGGTCCGCCGGCGGACGCCGGCAGCACGACTCGTCGGGGCACCGCGACGTGGACCGCTCCGTGGTGTCGCGGCCGCGGAACCACTTCACGTGCTGGAACGGGACGCCGATGCTCAGCGAGTACGTCCCCGAGGAGTGGCGCTCCGTGCGCGCGGTGCACCAGAAGGTCCCCACGGCGGTGTCGGTGTACTGGTTGTAGGCGCGGAACTTGTCCTCGACATCGAACACCTCCCGGCTGGTCCAGTACCGGCACACCGGCTGGCCCTCGATGGCGCCGGTGTGGTCGGCGGGGAAGTTGACGCCGTCGTTCTCGTAGGCCTTGTGGATGATCCCCGACTCGTGGACCTTCTGGAAGTGCGTGGTGATGCCCAGGTGCTCCGTGGCGAGGTTCGTGAAGCGGTGCGCCGCCGACTCGTAGGAGACCGCGTACGCGTCGCGCAGGTCCTCGATGGCCAGCTCCTTCGCGTTCTTGGCCTGCGCCAGGAACTCGACCGTCGAGCGCTCGGGCATCAGGAGGGCCGCCGCGAAGTAGTTCGTGTAGACCCGCTGGCGGAGGAACTCCGAGTAGTCGGCCGGCGTCTGGTGCCCCAGCACGTAGTGGCCCACGGCCTGCAGCAGCACCGACCGGGCGTCGTGGTCCTCGCGCCGGGACTGGGTCAGGTAGATTCTGCGGTTCTTCAGGTCCGTCACGGAGCGCGTGGAGTGCGGCAGGTCCCCCACGAACCGCAGGCCGAAGCCGAGGTGCTCGGCGATGTCCGCGGCGACGTGGTGCGAGAGCGGGCCGGAGCGGTGCCCGACGGCGTCGAGCAGCTCCTGCGCCTGGCGCTCGAGCTCCGCGTAGTAGTTGTTCTTCTCGCGCATCTCGCCGCGGATCTCCGTGTTCGCGCGGCGGGCCTCCTCCGGGGTCGCCGCCTGCTCGTCGAGCCGGCGCTCCAGCTCGTTCTGCAGGCCCACGAGCGATTCGAGCACCTCCATGGACAGCCGCGAGGAGACGCGGACCTTCGGCAGCCCGAGCGACCCGTACAGGGGCCCGCGCTGGGCCCGCTCCAGCTCGATCTCCAGCGCGGCCCGGCGGCTCGGCGGCTCCGCCCCGAGCAGCTCGTCCAGGCTGGTCCCGAGCGCGGCGGCGAGCTGGCGGAGCATGCTGAGCTTCGGCTCGCGCTTGCCGTTCTCGATGAGGGACAGCTGCGAGGGCGCGGTCCCCACCGCCTCCCCCAGCCCGTCCAGCGTCAGCCCCTTGGCCTTGCGCAGGTGGCGCACGCGGCGGCCGAGCGCGATCACGTCCAGGTCGGCGCCGCCGGCGGACGCCGCCGACGAGGGTGACTTGCGGGGCCTGTTCCAACTCGATGTGGGCATTTCTTAAGCTTACGCGAAGAATCGCGAATCTTTCCATGCTTGACCCCTAGTTTGTGGTCGAGAAGTGCCGGAACGTTGTTTCTACGAAGAACTTCGCCGGAGAACCGGGCACCGTCGCCCGGCCGAACAGCCCGACGAGAACACGAGGAGATCACGATGACCGAGAACCAGAACCCCACCGCGGACCGCGAAGAGGCCCTGGAGCTGGAGTGGAAGGCCAACCCGCGCTGGGCCGGCACCACCCGCGACTACTCAGCCTCCGACGTCGTCCGCCTCCAGGGCCGGGTCCAGGAGGAGCACACCCTGGCCCGCCGCGGCTCCGAGAAGCTGTGGAACCAGCTGACCGAGGAGGCCAAGACCGGCGGCTACACCAACGCCCTCGGCGCCCTCACCGGCAACCAGGCCGTCCAGCAGGTCAAGGCCGGGCTGCGCGCCATCTACCTCTCCGGCTGGCAGGTCGCCGCCGACGCCAACCTCTCCGGGCAGACCTACCCGGACCAGTCGCTGTACCCGGCCAACTCGGTCCCGCAGGTCGTCCGCCGCATCAACAACGCCCTGCTGCGCGCCGACCAGATCGAGTTCTCCGAGGACATCCAGACCGTCGAGGACTGGATGGTCCCAATCGTCGCCGACGCGGAGGCCGGCTTCGGCGGGCCGCTGAACGCCTACGAGCTGATGAAGTCGATGATCGCCGCCGGCGCCGCGGGCGTGCACTGGGAGGACCAGCTGGCCTCGGAGAAGAAGTGCGGCCACCTCGGCGGCAAGGTCCTCATCCCCACCCAGCAGCACGTGCGCACGCTCAACGCGGCCCGCCTCGCAGCCGACGTCGCCGGCACGCCGTCGGTGGTCATCGCCCGCACCGACGCCGAGGCGGCCACCCTGATCACCTCCGACGTCGACCCGCGCGACCAGGAGTTCACCACCGGCGAGCGCACCGCGGAGGGCTTCTACAAGGTCCGCAACGGGATCGAGCCCTGCATCGCCCGCGCCAAGGCCTACGCGCCCTACTCCGACCTCATCTGGATGGAGACGGGCACACCGGACCTGGAGCTGGCCCGCAAGTTCGCGGAGTCCGTCAAGTCCGAGTTCCCGGACCAGATGCTCTCCTACAACTGCTCGCCGTCGTTCAACTGGAAGAAGCACCTCGACGACGCCACGATCGCCAAGTTCCAGCGCGAGCTCGGCGCCATGGGCTTCACCTTCCAGTTCATCACGCTGGCCGGCTTCCACGCCCTCAACCACTCGATGTTCGACCTCGCCCAGGGCTACGCCGAGTCCGGCATGAGCGCCTACGTGGAGCTGCAGGAGCGCGAGTTCGCCTCCGAGTCCCGCGGCTACACCGCCACCCGCCACCAGCGCGAAGTCGGCACCGGCTACTTCGACAAGATCGCCACCACCCTCAACCCGGGCGGCAGCACCCTCGCCCTCGTGGGATCCACCGAAGAGGGCCAGTTCCACTAACGAGCACCACGGACGACGGCGGCCCGCCGCCTCCGCCACGCACGCAGCGGATCCCGCTCCGCGCCTCCGGCCCCGGCCGGGGCGCGGAGCGGGATCCGGCCACCGCGGCACCGCGCACGCACCGCCGTCGCACCCCCAGAATTCGACAAGGAGTTTCAGCCATGAACGATCCCATCACCCTCAACGGCATCACCCTGACCGCGTCGCCGATCTGCCGGCAGGAGGAGATCCTGACCCCGCAGGCCCTGGACTTCCTGGCGAAGCTCCACAAGACGTTCGACGGCCGGCGGCGCGAACTGGTCCGGGCCCGCGAAACCCGGCGCAACGACATCGCCCAGGGTCGGGATCCGCGCTTCCTGGAGGAGACCCGCTCCATCCGCGAGGACCCGAGCTGGCGCGTGGCGCCGATCGCCCCGGGCCTGGAGGACCGCCGAGTCGAGATCACCGGCCCCACCGACCGCAAGATGACCATCAACGCGCTGAACTCCGGGGCGAAGGTGTGGCTCGCCGACATGGAGGACTCCTCCACCCCGACGTGGCGCAACGTCGTCTCCGGGCAGCTGAACCTCCGGGCCGTGCTGGACCGCAGGATCGACTTCACCTCGCCGGAGGGCAAGGAGTACCGGCTCACCGGGAGCCGGCTGACGGACCTGCCGACCATCGTGGTCCGCCCCCGCGGCTGGCACCTGCCGGAGAAGCACCTGCTGGTCGGCGGCGAGCCCGTCTCCGGGGCGCTGGTGGACTTCGGCCTGTACTTCTTCCACAACGCGCAGCGGCTGATCTCGCAGGGACGCGGCCCGTACTTCTACCTGCCGAAGACCGAGAGCCACCTGGAGGCCCGCCTCTGGAACGACGTGTTCGTGCTGGCGCAGGACCTGCTGGGGATCCCGCAGGGCACCATCCGCGCCACCGTGCTGATCGAGACGATCACCGCCGCGTTCGAGATGGAGGAGATCCTCTACGAGCTGCGGGACCACGCGGCCGGCCTGAACGCCGGGCGCTGGGACTACATCTTCTCGGTCATCAAGAACTTCCGCTCCCGCGGCCCGCGCTTCGTGCTCCCGGACCGTGCGATGGTCACGATGACGGCGCCGTTCATGCGCTCCTACACCGAGCAGCTGGTCCGCGCCTGCCACCGGCGCGGGGCGATGGCCATCGGGGGCATGTCCGCCTTCATCCCGAACCGGCGCGACGAGGCGGCCAACACGGTCGCGTTCGAGAAGGTCACCGCGGACAAGACCCGCGAGGCCAACGACGGCTTCGACGGCTCTTGGGTCGCGCACCCGGACCTGGTCCCCGTGGCCCGCGAGGTGTTCGACTCGGTGCTCGGCTCCCGGCCGAACCAGCTGGACCGCCAGCGCGAGGACGTCGTTCCCGACGACCGCTCGCTGCTGGACATCGCCGGGACGCCGGGCCTGATCACCGAGGGCGGCATCCGGGCCAACATCGAGATCGGCATCCGCTACATCGAGTCCTGGCTGCGCGGCAACGGCGCGGTCGCCCTGCAGAACCTGATGGAGGACGCCGCGACGGCGGAGATCTCCCGTTCCCAGATCTGGCAGTGGATCCACCAGTCCGCCGTGACCGACGAGGGCGAGCTCGTCACCCGCGGCTGGGTGGAGGACCTGGTGGACGAGGAGTTCTCGCGGATGGAGCGCTTCGAGGGCGACCGCTTCGAGGACGCGCGCGAGATCTTCGAGGAGTGCGCGCTCCGCGACGAGTTCCCGGAGTTCCTGACGGTTCCGGCGTACGAGCGCTTCCTCTGCGAGTCGAAGGAGTCCCTGAGCGCCTGATCCGCTTCTTCCACCATCGGACGCTCCCCCTCATCGGACGCTCCCCGGCTTGCGCACCCTCTGGGCCCTCCAGAGACGGCACTTCCCGGGGAGCGTCCCTCCGTGACCCGACGCTCCCCGGCTTGCGCACCCTCCGGGCCCTCCAGAGGCGGCGCTTCCCGGGGAGCGTCCCTCCGTGACCCGACGCTCCCCGACTTGCGCACGCCAAGCCGCCCGCAATCGACCCACGACCCGGGGAGCGTCCCTCCGTGTCCCGACGCTCCCCGACTTAAGCACGCCTCGGGAGCCCGCGGCCTATCCTCCGCCTCGTCGCCGGTCTACCGTGTCCCGCATGGACATGAAACTGGAGCTCGTACCCGTGCCCGTGACCGACGTCGACCGGGCGAAGAACTTCTATGTGGGACAGGTGGGTTTCAACGCCGACCACGACCACCGGGTCTCGACCGAGTTGCGGTTCGTACAGCTGACACCATCCGGTTCGGCCTGCTCCGTCGTCATCGGCGAGGGCATCACCGACATGGCGCCCGGCTCGCAGCGGGGCCTCCAGCTGGTCATCGACGACGCCGACGCGGCGCGCGAGGAACTCCTCTCCCGCGGCGTGGAGGTCGGGGACGTCGACGAGCAACCCTGGGGACGGTTCCTGTACTTCGCGGATCCGGACGGCAACACGTGGGCGCTGCAGCAGTTGCCACCGAAGGCCGGCGCCGCCGCTGAGTGAACCGCGCGTGGAGGCATTTGCACGGGTCAGCAGGGGTCCGAGGGGTCTTCGGGGTCCGGACGGGTCCGAGGGGAATAGGCCCGTCTAGGCCAAGGTTGAAGCTTCCATGACTCAGTCCCGCCTCACCGTCGACATCTGGTCCGACATCGCCTGCCCCTGGTGCTTCATCGGCAAACGCCGTTTCGAGCAGGCCCTCGCCGGCCTCCCCTTCCGGGACGGGGTCGACGTCGTATGGCACAGCTACCAGCTGGACCCCTCGCTGCCCGAGCACTACGACGGCACCGAACTGGACTATCTCGCCACAGTCAAGGGGCTCGCGCCGGAACGGGTAGAGGAGATGTTGGCCCACGTCACGGAACAGGCGGCCGGCGTCGGGCTGGACTACGACTTCGGGAACCTCAAGGTCGCCAACAGCCTGACCGCGCACCGACTCCTGCACCTCGCCAAGGCGCACGGGCGGGCGGGCGAGCTCAAGGAGGCGCTGCTCTCCGCGCACTTCGAGCGCGGGCTCGACACCGGCGACCGCGCAACCCTGCGCGCCTTGGGCTGTCAGGTCGGGCTGCCGGACGACGACGTCGTGCGCGTGCTCGACGGCGACGCACACGCCGCGGACGTCGAGGCCGACGTCGAACAGGCCCGCGCGCTGGGCATCACCGGCGTGCCGTTCTTCGTCCTCGGGATGAAGTACGGGATCTCGGGCGCGCAGCCGCCGGAGGTCTTCGCCGACGCATTGACCGCGGCGTGGACGGAGGCGCATCCTCTCGAGCGCGTGGCCGCGTCCGACGGGGCCGCCTGCGGACCCGACGGCTGCGCTTGAGTCGCGGCAGGGCGACGCGGCCCTCTCCGGGACCTGCGCCGCGGCTTGCCCGGGACCGGACGACACGGACCACTCCGTCCGTCGCGATCGGGCTGACCACTCCCTCCGCCGCGAGTAGAGCCGGGTGCCCTCCGCCGCGGATCGGGCTGGCCGACGCCGCGGGAGGCGCTAGCCGCCCTCCGCCTCCCGGGCGGGCCTGGACGCGGCCGGCGCCCCGGAAGACCCCGCCGCCTCGCCCGCGGCCTTTTCCTCGGCCGTGGCGCGCGGGCAGCTGAGGCGGCCGTCCTTCGTGACGACCTTGGTGGTCTCGACGAACGAGCCGAACTTCTGGCCGACCACGAGGTCCACGGTCGCGGAGCCGCGCTCGGGATCCTTGACGAATTCGGTCCCCTTGATGTGGCGTTGCACGCTCATGGCGTGGGCGCGGCCTTCGGGACCGGAAACCACGGCGGCGACGATGTCGGGATCGTTCAGCGTTTTGTTGCCGATTTCGCCGATCTTGAAGCCCCGCTTCTCCAGCCTGTTGGCGGCGGCGCCCGCGAGGCCGGGGATCCGCGTCGCGTTGTAGACGTTGACGGTGACGCCGGCCGGCTCAACGTAGGCCAAGACGTCGCGGGGACACGCGGGCTCCAGGTCGGGGGCGGCGGCGACCTCCGGCTTCGGTTCCCAGGCCGGGATCACGAGTTGGCGGGTCATCACCAGATAAGCCCCCACGACGGCCGTGGCGACCAGTCCCAACAGCAGGACCAGGACGATGCCGTGCCGCAGCCGCTTGTTGCGGCGGCGCCGATGGTCGGCGTGCGCGGGATCCCTGTCGTCGAAGCTGCGGACCAGGTCGTCCTCCGTGACGATCCGGTGGCCGTGCCAGTCCCGCGGATCGCTCCGCTTGGTTCCCTGGACCACGGCGCTAGTCCTTCAGGACCAACACGCGCGCGTGCATGACCGACCGCTGGTGCAGCGCGGTGCGCACCGCGCGGTGCAGCCCGTCCTCCAGGTACTGCGTGCCGCGCCACTGGACGACGTGCGGGAACAGATCGCCGAAGAAGGTGGAGTCTTCGGCCAGCAGCGCAGCGAGGTCCAGGGTGCTCTTCACGGTCACCAATTCGTCCAGGCGGACCTGGCGCGGGGCGACGTCGGCCCAGTCCTTCGGCGTCACGTGTCCATGGTCGGGGTACGGCCGGGCTTCGCCGACGGATTTGAAGATCACCTCCCCAGCTTAGGGAACCGGGGCCGAACATAAAACGACCGGTGCGTGAACGCCGGCCGTGGCGGGCCCGGCCAATCCCCTGTCAAGCCCTCCGCAACAGGCCGTCATGTGACGGAACGGCGCGTCACAATGGCTGTTCGGGGTCCGTCATGCGGGCCTACCGTTGAGTCATGACTACAGTTCGCACCTCCGTTCCCGTTCTGGACATGTCCGCCGCGCGGACGGCGGACGGCAGCTTCGACCCCGACTTCATCGCCGCCCTGCGCGACGCGACGCACAACGTCGGGTTCTTCCAGATCACCGGCTACGGCGCCGGCGACGGGCAGGCGCGGGAGCTGCTGGACACAATCGCCCGGTTCTTCCGCCTGCCCCTCGAGGAGCGGCTCCGACTGGACAACCGCAGCTCCCCCCAGTTCCGCGGGTACACGCGCCTGGGCAAGGAGATCACCCGGGGACGCGCGGACTCGCGTGAGCAGATCGACTTCGGCCCGGAGCGGGCCCCGCTGGCGGAGGTCCCCGAGGACCGCCCCTACCTGAACCTGCAGGGACCCAACCAGTGGCCCGAGTCCTTCCCGGACCTGGAGCGCGTCGCGATGGAGTGGGCGGGGCTGATGTCGCGGGTCGGCGCGGACCTGCTGGCGGCGATCTCCGTCTCGCTCGGCCTGCCGGAGGACTACTTCGCCGAGCCCTTCGAATCCGCGCCCGCGTGGATGGGCAAGCTGGTGCACTACGTCGGCGGCGGCCAGGTGCCGGAGGCCGGCAACCAGGGCGTCGGGGCGCACGCGGACTACGGCTTCGTCACGCTCCTGCTCCAGGACCTGGTCGGCGGGCTCGAGGTCAAGCCCTACGGGCAGGACGAGTGGATCACGGTCGAGCCGATCGAGGGCGCCCTGGTGGTGAACCTCGGCGAAATGCTCGAGGTCGCCACGAACGGCTACCTGATGGCCACCATCCACCGGGTCACGGCGCCGCCGGCCGGCGTCGACCGCTACTCGGTACCGTTCTTCTGGTCCCCGCGCCTGGATGCGGTGATCGACCCCGTGCCCCTGCCGCCGGAGCTCGCCGCGGACGCCCGGGGCGCCTCGGACGACCCGTCGAACCCCATGCTGGCCTCCTACGGTGCCAACGTGCTCAAGGGCTGGCTGCGAGCGCACCCGGAAACGGCGGAGATCCACTACCCTCAGCTGTCCAAGTAGCCGCGGATCACCGGGCGGCGGGCACGGAGCCTGCCGAGCGAGGAGCCGAGACGGGCGAAGCCGGGGCCGCTAGTCCCGCCGCATCCGCTGGCGGGCTGTCTGCCTCCCGGGGCCGATCCGGACCCGGCGCGTCGCGGCGGCCAGTCCGAAGGGCGGCATGTCGCTGTACACCGACTCCAGGTCCGCCACGGGGACCTGGTAGGTCTCGTGCCATACGCCGACGTCCCCGCTGCCGGCCGTCTCGCGCATGAAGCGGCGCCACGCCTCGAGGTGCGGGGCGTCGCGGTCCGCGGCGAAACGCTGCAGATGCTCGGGGCTTTCCCAGTAGCTGAGCAGGAGGGTGGTTCGCCCGAACCACGAGTGGGCGCCCAGCAGACCCGCCCCGGGGTCCCGCGCCAGGTGGCGCAGCATCCGCGGCATGGCGGCCGCCGTGCGGGCGACAGCGCCGACCTTCCACCACCGGTTGGCGCGCATCCCGATCAGGAAAACCGTCACCGTGGAGCCCTGCGGAGCCGCCGTGAAGCGACCCCGGGAAACCCGCTGCGGCATGGTGCGCCCCCTTTCCGGAAGCGTCCGGCGACGCCGCTGACCGCGTCGCGGAACATCACGCTAGGAACACCGTCGCGCACCGGCGGCCGTGTGGCAAGACCCGCGGCATGCCGCTGAACTGCACGGCACGACGCCGGGCCGCCGCCAGTACATCCGGCACGACGCCGGGCCGCCGGGCCGCCACGCCGGGACCCCGGCGCGGCGACACGCGGTCAGGACGCGATCAGCGGCACGGAGCGCCGGGCCAGCATTCTCCCGGTGATCCAGTGGAACCACTCGATCGTCATGGTGTACTCACCGGCGACCTCCGGCCGGAGCAGTATGTCGTAGCGCTCGGCCGCGCCCATGGCGATGACGTGGGTGATCAGCCGCGCCCGCGGATCCTCGTGCATGCTCGTCGGTATGGCCGGCGCGCCGGGAACCGCGGTGTGGCGGAACGGCCGGCCGTCGTGGGAGATGAGCTCGGCGATGCGCGCCGCCGAACCGTCCGGCGCGAAGAACCGCACGCGGTTCGGCAGGTAGTTGCCATCCAGGAGGCGCATCAGCGTCGGCGCCCGCCCGTCGCCCTCGACGGCGATCGGCAGCTGCGTCGGCGCCCACACCGCCTCGTCCCGTTCCACGCGATCGTCCAGCACGCCCCCGGTGATGTAGAAGTTCGTGGGTTCGAAGCGGTTGAGCCCCACGTCCTCCCCCGAGAGCCCGGCGGCGTGGTTCAGCGTGTGCCACCGCGGATCCACCGAGAACGGCATCACCAGGGACTCCGTGGCCGCGTCGTACAGCGGTCCGTCGGCGAAGGCCCGCCGCATCCCCGCCGGCACCGGGAAGTCCGGCAGGACGATGGGATCGATGATGAGCGGGCCGAGCAAACCCATCTGGGCGTGGAGCGGCGTGTTGACGTGGCAGTGGTAGAAGTAGGTCCCCGCGGCGCCGTAGTTCGGGTCGCCGACACGTCCGCGCTCCGCCTTCCACTGGTACGTGTAGACGTCGTCGATCTCGAACGACGTGTGCCCGACGCCGTCGTTCCGCGGATCCGGCTCCATGCCGTGCCAGTGGATGGTGTGCGGGCCCATGCTCGGCTCGACGGTCGCGTGGAAGATCTCGTCCTCCCGCGGCCGCAGCGTGGGACCCGGGAAACCTCGGCCCGACGCGTCGTTGTCGAAGACCCACATCTCGAACTCGGCGCCGTCAGGGAACACCAGATCGCGGCTGGACACGCCGAGCTCCACCTCGTACTGGGGCTCCTCGCGGAACTCCGTCGGCGGGCTGTCCTGCTGCAGCTGGTGCGACGCGAAGTCGGCCTGCGAGTCGTAGTCGCGCTCCTCGCCGTCGTCGTCCGGCGGGCCGGTGGGCGACGCGGTGGTCGACGGGGCGGACGACGACGAACTCGCGGGGGCGCTCGTCGACGCCGGACCCGAGGAGTCGCTCGGCGACGCCGGCACCGATGTCGTCGGCGCGCTCGTGGTGGCCGGCGCGCTAGTCGTGGCCGGCGCGCTGCTGCTGGGCGGGGCGGACGACGTCGGGCCGGTGGGCGGCCGCGTCGGCGACTTCGTCGGTTTGGGCGACTTCGTCGGCTTCTTTTTGGCCCTCTCCGCCGCCTCCCGCTCCTTCTTCGCCCGCTCGGCCGCCTCCTTGGCGGCCTTCTCGGCCGCCTCCCGGGCCTTCTTGGCCGCCTTCTCGGCCGCCTCCCGGGCCTTCTTGGCCGCCTTCTCCTCCGCCTCCCGGATCTTCTTCGCCGCAGCCGCGCTCGCCTTGGCGGCTTTTTCCTCGGCCTTCCGTGCGGGATACCGGCCGGCAGGCGCCCGTCCCGCCACGCCCCTCACTGGTGTGCTCATGGTCCTAGTCCTCCGTTGCCATCGACTTGAGTTCCCAGTGCGCCACGAGGCCACCCGGATACATTCCGCCGGCGGCGGTCTGCGACGGCTCGGCGTGGCAGTGCATCGGGTACTTCCACGCGGTCGTGCGGTTCGCCCACACCTGGTCGGTGGCGTCCGGCGGCCGCTTCATCGGGATGATGCAGTCCTTGCGGTCCATGGGTTCGAGCTCGACCACGTCCTCCCACTGCTGGAGCACCACGTGTCCGTCGTCGTCCACGACGCCGAACTCGCGCGGCCACTCGCGGTTGTTGCGCCGCACGGTCCACAGGTGGTTCCCGTGGAAGTGGATCTGGTGGTAGACGAGCCCCGGATTGACGAGCCGCACCAGCTGGCCGGCCCGGATGGTGCCCGCGTCGATGTCCTCGCCGAACTGGCGGATGTCGATCTGCCGCGGATAGCCGGAGACCAGGGACTCCTCGTGGGCCGCGAGGTTGATGGCGCGGCTCGGCGAGTGGGCCAGCGCCTCGTAGCCGCTGCGGTCGTTGAGGAGGAAATAGCGCGGCACCGCGGGAGTGACCTCCGGATCCACCGTCCCCCCGGCGGCCTCGATGTCCCCCCATCCGGGATCCACCGCGTGTGTCACCCACAGCCACTGCCGCTCGAAGCCTGCCTGGTCCGGCGCCACCTTCCAGGCGTCGTCCGGATCCATGACGACCAGGCAGCCGAACAGCCCCAGCGCCCGCTGCACGGGCTCGTTGGTCGGATCGTAGTAGACGTACGTCCCCGCCGCCGGGGCATCGAACTCGAGCGTGGCCTCCCCGCCCGGGGGGATCTCGCCGGTCGTGAGGTCGCCCCCGCCGGACCCCGCGCCGGCGATCGCCAGCTCGTGCGGGCCGTTCAGCCGATTGAAGACCCGCAGCCGGACCGTAGAGCCGGTCTCGGCGATCATCGTGCGGGCCGGGAAGTAGCTGGCCCAGTAGTTGCGCCGGATCATGAACTGGCCCACGTTGGCGGCGTCCGGTCCGAGCGGCAGCGGCGTGCCGTTCGCGGGGACGGGCGCGCCGAGCGGATAGGTCCGCGACGTCACGACCTGCCCGTCGCGCGTGAAGACCCTCGGCCGGATCCGCAACGACGGCGATGCCGCGTTCCGCGCGGTCGGCGCGTCACCGAAGCCCCGCTGGTAGACGAGCGAGTCGTCGACCATCCTCGCGTAGCCCTCGTTGATGTAGAGGTCCAGGACTCCGGGCAGCGGCACGGCCGCCGCGGGCACGCGGGTCGCCGCCCGGACGGGCGACGCCGCCCGCAGGGGCGCGGCCGCGGCCGCGGGGGCCGCGGCGAACGCCGCGACGGCCGCGACGCCGGCCACCGCCCCGAGCCTCAGCGCGTCGGCGCGCGGGATGGGCCGCCGCCCGGGCGCCTCCGCGGCCGGGGCGGCGGGCACGGCGTGTTCCGTGTTCTCGGTCGGCTCACGCATGATCCGCCTCCAGGTATCCGGGCCGCCACGCGACCGCCGGCAGCGGCAGGTCCAAGGGGGGAGAACCCGGCGCCATGTCGTCGAACTGGACGCTGAAACGCGCGGCGTCTGAGGGGACCAGGAAACTGATGCTCGCGCTGGCGCGGCCCCCGGCCGGCAGCGCGCCGGCCGGCAGGTCGGAGCCCCGGTTCACCACCAGCCACGGCTGGCTGTCCGGCCGGACCCGGATCTGGCCGGGCGAGAAGAGGACGTCGTCGTCGGACTCGTTCACCGCGTCGACCCGCAGCACCAGATGGTCGCCGTAGGTCATGTTGACCGGCTGCGGCGACGAGCTGCCCGCCATCCGGTGGCCGCCGTGTGCGGCGCCGGCCTCGCCGGAGAGCCGGGACTGCCGTTGCGCGCTGGTGACGCGCACCTGCCCAAAGCTCGTGGGGATGCTCGTGGTCCCCGGGGGGCCGGACGCCGACAGCCCGACGGCCATGGCACTCAGGCCTCCCGCACCGACCACGACCGCCGAACCCATGACCAGGCTGAACCGCCTGCGAGACAATGTGAACTGTTCCTCCGCCGCCGACCCGGACTCCGCCGCGCCACGAACCACAGGCCTTCCCCAAGATGTCCGCACGATCTACCCCAACTTCCTCCGAGATGCCCCAGCATCAAAGGACGGACCCGACTGCCCCCAGCATGTGCGGGTGTTCCCCAACGCCCAACGCGATCAGTATGCATGGCTGTAAAATGGCTGTAAAGGGATTTGCGCAGTGCCTTGAATAACCGCCGGAACCCGCGCCGGAGGGGCTCGTCCGCACGACGGCGCCGCGGCACCGGGCGCGCGGGGGCGCCGCCACATCGTCGCGTCCGGCACGCGAGCGCACCGTGGCTCCCGGGCGCAGACGGCCTGACGTGGGCCGATGCGGGTCAGGGCGAGGCGGAGGCGGGGACCGCGGAATGCTCCTAGAGGGCCGCGCGCACGGCGGCGACGATCTCCGCCGACTGGGGATCGGTCTTCGGTCCGAAGCGCGCGACGATCTCGCCGTTGCCGTCGATGAGGAACTTCTCGAAGTTCCAGGCCACGTCCTCGATCTCGCCGCTCGGATACGCCGTCAATTCCCGGTACAGGGGGTGGGCGTTCTCGCCGTTGACGTCGGTCTTTGCCGCGAGCGGGAAGGTGACTCCATAGTTCAGCTGGCAGAACTCCTCAATCTCGGCGTCGCTGCCCGGCTCCTGTCCCATGAACTGGTTGCAGGGCACCCCGATGATTTCCAGTCCGAGGTCCTTGTGGTCGCGGTAGAGCGCCTCGAGACCCTCGTATTGCGGCGTCAGGCCGCACTTGGACGCGACGTTCACCACGAGCACCGCCTTCCCGGGAAAACGCTCGCCGAGGGTGGCCTCGGTGCCGTCGTTCAGGGTCAGGGGGATCTGGTGCAGGTCGGTCATGGGGGTCTCCATCCGGCGGGAATCGGTCCTTGCCAGTCTAGGTTCCAGCGCGGCCGGTCCGGGTTTCCCGTCGGCAGCACCAGCATCGCGGGCGCCTCGCCAGCTTCACGGGCGGCCACCCCGGCCCGGGCTCCGATAACGAGAGTCATCAACGAGAGCCTTTAACGAAAAAGGCCCCGCCACGAGGGCGGGACCTTTTCCGATCCGCGGAGGATGGGGGATTTGAACCCCCGAGGGCGTGAACCCAACACGCGTTCCAGGCGTGCGCCATAGGCCGCTAGGCGAATCCTCCAGATCGCTCAAAAGAGCAGCCTCCAGAGTAGCGGACATTTCCGTCCCTGCCGAATCGGGCCGTCTGGGGCGTGTGCGGGCGGGCCGCTGTGCGCGGCGGCGGACGCTCCGGACATCGGGTAGACTTTTCGACGGCCCCTCATGTGGTGTCATCCTGTCGAACTCCCCCAGGACCGGAAGGTAGCAAGGGTAGACGGGCTCTGGCAGGTGCATGGGGGGCCTTTAACTTTCTGTCCCGGCCCACCCGCCGGGCGCGCGGAGGAGGCGGACCATGGGCGCAGGACGCTTCGCCCCCAGCCCCTCCGGCGAACTGCACGTGGGAAACCTGCGCACCGCCGTCCTCGCCTGGCTCTTTGCCCGCTCCACGCGGCGGTCCTTCCTCCTGCGGATCGAGGACCTCGACCGGGCGCGCGCCGGGGCCGAGGACGCGCAACTGCGCGACCTCGCCGCCGTCGGGCTGGACTGGGACGGCGCCGTGGAGCGCCAGACGGACCGGCTGGACGGCTTCCACGACGCCGTTTCCACGCTGCGCTCCCGCGGCCTGCTCTATGAGTGCTACTGCACGCGGCGCGACATCGCCGAGGCCCCCTCCGCTCCGCACGCCGCCCCCGGCGCCTACCCCGGGACCTGCAGGAACCTCTCCGACGCCGAGCGGGCCGGGCGGCGCGCCGGGCGCCCGGCCGCCCTGCGGCTGCGCTCCGGCGTCGGGAGCTTCACGGTGACCGATGTGCTCCACGGCGAGTACACCGGGGTCGTGGACGACTTCGTGGCGGTGCGCAACGACGGCGTCCCCGCCTACAACCTCGCCGTCGTCGTCGACGACGCGCTGCAGGGCATCGACCAGGTGGTCCGCGGGGACGACCTGCTCAGCTCCGCCCCGCGCCAGGCGTACCTCGCGACGCTCCTCGGCACGGGTGTCCCGCAGTACGCCCACGTGCCACTGGTCCTCAATCGCGAGGGCCGGCGCCTGGCCAAACGGGACGGCTCGGTGACCCTCGCGGCCTTGGAGCGCGACGGCATCGCGCCGGCCAGGGTGCGGCAGCTGCTGCTGCGCTCGCTCGGCCTTCCCGAGGCCTCGCTCGCGGCCGCGCTGGCGGCCTTCGACCCCGCGCGGATGCCCCGCGAACCATGGATCTACTCCCCCCTCACAGCAGCCGATGCGGGATGCGATGACTAGGCCACTACAGATAGGGTGCAGGTTGTGAGTACAGCCCTTTACCGTCGCTACCGCCCCGATGCTTTTGCGGACGTGATCGGACAAGAGCACGTCACCACGCCGTTGATGGCGGCCCTGGAGAAGAACCGCGTCAACCACGCGTACCTGTTCTCCGGCCCGCGCGGCTGCGGCAAGACCACGTCCGCCCGCATCCTGGCCCGCTGCCTGAACTGCGCGCAGGGTCCCACCGACACGCCGTGCGGGACCTGCGACAGCTGCGTCGAGCTGGCGACCGGCGGCCCGGGATCGCTGGACGTCATCGAGATCGACGCCGCCAGCCACGGCGGCGTCGACGACGCGCGCGACCTCCGCGAGCGCGCCACATTCGCGCCGGTCCGCGACCGCTACAAGATCTTCATCATCGACGAGGCCCACATGGTGACCTCGGCCGGCTTCAACGCGCTCCTGAAGATCGTCGAGGAGCCGCCGGAGCACATCAAGTTCATCTTCGCGACGACCGAGCCGGACAAGGTCATCGGCACCATCCGTTCGCGCACGCACCACTATCCCTTCCGCCTGGTCCCGCCCGAGCCGCTCATGGCGTACCTGGAGAAGCTGAGCGGGTCCGAGGGCGTGGCGGTGGCCCCGGGCGTCCTCTCCCTCGTGGTGCGCGCGGGCGCCGGTTCCGTCCGGGACTCCCTGTCAGTGCTCGACCAGCTCATCGCCGGCGCGGGGCCGGCCGGGCTGGACTACGAGCTCGCCGTCTCGCTGCTCGGCTACACCCATGCCACGCTGCTCGACGACGTCGTCGACGCCATCGCCGCGCAGGACGCGTCCGTCGTCTTCGGCGCCGTGGACCGCGTGATCCAGACGGGGCACGATCCGCGCCGCTTCGTCGAGGACCTGTTGGAGCGCTTCCGCGACCTGATCATCGTCAAGGCCATGCCGGACAGCGCCGGCCAGATCATCCGCGGGCTGCCCGAGGACCAGCTCAACCGGATGCGCCAGCAGTCCGCCCAGCTCGGCCAGGGCGAGCTCAGCCGGTCCGCCGACGTCACCAACCACGCCCTCACGGAGATGACGGGCGCGACCAGCCCCCGCCTGCACCTCGAGCTCCTGTGCGCCCGTTTGCTGCTGCCCGCCGCCGACGCCACGGAGCGCGGGATCAATGCCCGGCTGGACCGGATCGAGCGTCGGCTCGCCTACGCGGGCGACGTGCCCGCCGGCGGGCCGGATTCCGGCACCCGGACCGCCGGGGACCAGGACGACGGCGCCGCCGCCGCGCGCGGCTTCGAGTCCCCGCGCGAACAGGGCGCCGCCCAAGTGCGCGAGGCGCTGCGCTCGGCGCGCCAGCAGGACCGGGCCGCGCCGGAGGCCGCCGATACCGCCGATCCCGCGCAGCTTGGCGTGTCCGCCGACGCGGGCCCGGAGACGCGGCCCGTCCGCGAGGCCCCCCGCGCCGCGGAGGCGCCGGCCCCCGCCGAAGCGCCGGCCGCGGAGCCGGCCCCGGCGCCGGCGGCACAGACCGGCGGGGCGCCTTCGGCCCCTGCCGCCGCGGCGACCGTTGCGCCGACGCCCGAGAGCCCGGCTGTCCCCGCCCACGCGACAAGCCCCGAGCCCGCGGCCGCTCCGGCACCCGATTCACACCGAGCACCCGCGGTCGAGGACGAGTCCCCGGCCGACTGGGGCGGCACGTGGGGCGCCTTCCCCGAGCGCACCCCGGAGCCCGAGGCCCCCAAGCCGACCGCCCCTGCCGCTCCTGCCCCCTCGGAGGGCCCGGAACTGGCGGACCGGTCGGCCGGCGCGGGGCAGCCCGCGACCGCCCCGCGCCCCGAGGACCAGGAAGCCGAACGCCCGGATGACGGACGCGGCCCGCGTACGGGGGACGCCCGGCGCGCGGCACCGCCGGCCGCCGGACCGGCCGACTCCGGCCCGCGGTCCGCCAGCGCGCAGGACGACCGCCAGGCCCCCGCAAAGGCCGACCGTCAGGCCCCCGCAAAGGCCGACCGTCAGGCCCCCGCGCAGGGCGCGCCGACGGCGTCCGCGCCCGGCGCCGGTTCCGTCGAGATGTTCCGCCGTGCCTGGCCCGAGATCATGGACGCGCTGCGGGCTGAGAAGAAGTTCGTTTGGCTGACCATCCAGCCGCACGCGTCGCTCGCCGGGTACGACGGGCGCACGCTGACCGTCGCCTTCGCGAATCCCGGCCCGATGAACGCATTCTCGAGCAAGGCCGAGAACATCGGCCTGCTTAAGCAGTGCATCCACAAGGTCTTGGGCGTCAATTGCGAGATCGTCGTCACCGCCGGGGGTTCCGCTCCGGCGGGTGGTTCGGCCCCAAAAGCTGAACGCCGGCCCACGCCGGCGGCCGCCTCTCCCGTAGCGAACCGCGCCGTGGCGCCGCCGGCCGCGCCCACCGTGCAGGCCGCGCGGGCGTCCGCCACGAATGCCCCGGCGGCAGCGGCGGAGGCGCCGGAGGCGCCTTCCTCGAACACGGCACCTCCGGCGCGTCCGGACCACTCCGGACCGGCGGCCGCTCCCGCACCGGGCACCGCACCGGCCGCGGCAGCCGAGCCCCGCGGCGCGGAGACCGCGGGCGCGCGTGCAGATTCGGCAACGCCCGGCCCCGCCGCCGTGCCGGCGCGGTCGCGCGCGACGCCGGATACCCCGGCGGCACCCGCCCCCACTGCCCCCGCCTCGACGGTGCCGGCAACGCCGCCTCAAGGTCCGCGATCCGCCGTGGCCTCCGCCCGCGCCGCCGCCGGACGGATGGGCAACCCGCAGGATCGGCGGTCCCGGGCCGCATCGACGTCGGCGGCCGCCGGCCCCGGCGAACCCGACTTCGGACCCGAGCCGGACTTCGGCCCCGAACCGGAGGACGAGGGCGGCTACGACTGGGGAGCGGACAACGTCCCCGTGCCCGACTGGGAACTTTCCCCCTCCGGATCCGCCACCGACGAATCCGGGAACACCGTTGCCCGTCCCGCGCCCGGGTCCTCGCACGCCCCGACGGCACAGGAGCCCTCGGGTCGGGGACCCGCAGCCCCAGCACCGTCGAACGCACCGGCCGCACCGGCGCCCTCGGACGGACGTCCCGCAGCCCCGGCACCGTCGGACGGACGTCCCGCAGCCCCAGCACCGTCGGACGGACGTCCCGCAGCCCCAGCACCGTCGGACGGACGGCCCGCAGCCCCGGCGCCCTCGGGCGAGCGTCCCGCAGCCCCGGCGCCCTCGGGCGAGCGTCCCGCGGCTCCGCCGCCCGGGGGCGCCGCCACCGCCTCCTCCCCGACCGCGGCCCCCGGCGCGCCCGCTCGCCCGGCGCCCGCGGAGGCCCCGCCGGGCACGGGACAGAAGCGCATGAGCCGCTACCAGCAGCTGCTCAACCAGGCCCGGGAGACCGGTGCCCCCGAGCCGCGCTCCCAGCAGCCGACCGCACCGTACGGCCGCCCTCCCGGCAACGCCGTAGACTCGAACTACGTTGAGGACATCCCCAGCGACGATGACATCGCGATCGAGGAGTCCGGCGTAGTGGGCCGGCCCGCCATCGAGCGCATCCTAAACGGACGCCTCATCGAGGAACGCAACCACGACGGTTCGCCCGTGAGCTGACTCCGCGTCCCGCGGGTCATCGCAGTCCCTTCCCAGCAGTGTGAGGTTTCGTGTACGAAGGCGCAGTCCAGGATCTGATCGACGAGTTCGGCCGCCTACCGGGCATCGGCCCCAAATCGGCGCAACGCATCGCGTTCCACGTTCTCGAGGCCGACCGCGAGGACATGGAGCGGCTCGCCGCCGCCATCCGCGCGGTCAAGGACAAGGTGAAGTTCTGCTCGATCTGCTTCAACGTGTCCGAGCAGGAGACGTGCAACATCTGCCGCGACCAGCGCCGCGACGAGACGATCCTGTGCGTCGTCGAGGAGTCGAAGGACGTGATGGCCGTCGAGCGGACGCGTTCCTTCCGCGGCCGCTACCACGTGCTCGGCGGGGCCATCAATCCCATCGCCGGGATCGGCCCCGACCAGCTGCACATCCGCGAGCTGCTGGGCCGTCTGCACGACGACAAGATCGAAGAGGTCATCATCGCCACCGACCCGAACCTCGAGGGCGAGGCGACCGCCACCTACCTGGCGCGCATGCTCAAGACGATCGGCATCAAGGTGACTCGACTCGCCTCGGGACTGCCCGTGGGCGGCGACCTCGAGTACGCGGACGAGGTGACCCTGGGCCGCGCCTTCGAGGGGCGCCGCAGCGCCATCGGTTAGGCGGTCCCGCACGGACGCCGCCGAACCGGGCTGGCGTCACCCTGGCGGACGCAGGCACCGCGCCGGGCGGACCGCCCGCCGCCGGGGACTTCTAGTGCAGTGCCTTGAGGCCGACCACACCGCCGACGATCATGGCCAGGAACAGGATCTTGAGCAGGGACACGGACTCCATGCCGGTGGCCATCGCGTAGACGACGGTGAGGACCGCGCCGATACCGACCCACACGGCGTACGAGGTGCCCACCGGAAGCTCCCGCATCGCGTAGGCGAGCCCGGCCATGCTCAGGATCAGCGCGACGGCGAAGACCACCGTCGGGGCGAGCCGGCTGAAGCCCTCGGACTTGCCGAGCGCCGTGGCCCACACGGCCTCGAGGATGCCGGAAACAACGAGTACAACCCACGCCATAGCAGTCTCCTACGGGCCGTCTTGTCGCACACCGGGTACGGCACCCATCGTCCGGGAGACCCATTGCGGGCTCCCCTCCAAGTTCTCACGCCGGGCGGAACAGTGGCAACCGGGGCCACGGGGACGGGCGCGGCCCTTGCCGCGGTGACGCACATGTAATAATATTCTTGCATATGTAACCGCGGACAATCCGCGGTGACCCGCTCAAGACGCCTGGGCCGGCACCTACCCCTGAGGAGACAAGACCGTGGACAACTTCGGAATACCCTGGTTCGCCTGGATCGCCATCGCCGCGATCATCGTCGGCTGCGTCAACACGATCTTCGCGAACCGCCGGTCCGCCGTGCCCGGCGAGGAGCTGAGCCTCCAGCTCGCGGAGAACGCGGAGCTCAACCGACGCCTGCTGGAGCGGCTGGACTCGCTGGACCGACGCGTGGCCGGCGTCGAGAAGACGCTCAGCGACATCCCCAACTAGCCGTGGGAGCCGCGGAAGGGCCGGAAACCGGCCCGCTCGTGGACCGGCTGGCGGCCGTGGCCAGCGCGCCGCGGATGCGCATCCTGGCCGCGCTGGCCACGGAAGACCTGCACGTGAGCGAACTGGCCCGGCGCATGGGAACGTCGCGCCAACTGCTGTACCTGCACCTGACCAAGCTGGAGCAGGCGGGCTACGTCGGTGGAACGCTGGAACTGGGCCCGGACGGCAAGGCCGTCAAGACCTACCGGCTCCTCCCCTTCTCCTTCACGGTGGACATCGGGACCGTCCTCGCCGAGGTCCGGGCGCACGACGCCGGAGCGGGCGGCGCACGGGCGCAGGACACCTGAGGGACAACTGCCCCGGATCCGCGTCGCCGTGGACACCGGCGCCTACTCAGGCGACCCGCGTACCCGCCGTCAGCCTGCCGGCCGGCGTCGCCAGCCGGCGCCGGCCCGACACCACGAGGCCGGATGCGAGCAGCATTTGGAGGCCCAAACCCAACGGCCAGCTGGGCGTCCCGTCCGGCAGCGGTTCGGCCCGCTTCACTCCGTCGATGCACGGCACCTGGTATGCGGGGCCGGCCTGGGAGAGTCGCACCGCCGAGCTGATGCTGGCCATCGGCCCATCGGAGGCCGTCCCGCCGAAGTCCGCGGCCGAGCCCTCATGGACGGCGCGAGTGGGGGCCGCGTCCGCCACGACCACGAAGGGGTTCGCCGCCAGCAGCCAAGTGATGCGCTCGGTGTGGAAGACGTCCTGCGTGTAGGTCGACCCGCTGCAAACGTAGTCGTTCGGATCCCATTCGACGCCCTGCGACTGCCGGTCGAGGTCCCGGAAGTAGGCGTCCTGGTCGGCGATCATGCGCCCCTCGGCGTCCAGCGCCCGCCCCTGCGCGTCGTACTCCACGGCCGACCAGGGGTCGTTGGGCCACGTCTGTTCGGCCACCCGGACCTCCTCGGCGACCAGGGGCATGCCCAGCCCAAAGCCGATCAGCGTCCCCAGCCCGAGGAGCGCCACCAGCAGGTACGTGGACATCACGGCGAACAGGGTGCGCGAGGCACGGGCGGAGACGCCCACGCCGATCGCGCAGGCCACGCCCAGTTCGACGGCGGTCATTCCCAGCAGCGCCGGAACGGCGGGCAGGTGGACGTCGCCGAAGGACATGGCCCAGAGGACCATGGGCAACGACACCACAAGGAACCCGAGCGACGCCACCCACGCCGCCACCCACTTGCCCCAGAGAAGTTGGCCGGGGGTCAGGAGCGTGTTCTGCAGGACCGCCAGAGTCCCCGAAGCCCGGTCTCCGGTGATGGAGTTGGCCGAGAGCGCGGGCGCCACGAGCAGACCGAACAGGAGGACGAACCCCATGACGAGTTCAAACATCATCTGCCCGACGCCCTCGCTGAAGCCCGTCGCGTAGGCGGCCAGCGCGGTGACCACGGCGATCACCGCGAACCAGGCAACCAGCAGCCCGTACCAGCCCCGCGAGCGCAGGCGCTGCTTCATCTCCAACTCGAAGACCGCCCGGACGCCCTGCCCGTAGGCCAGCCGCGTCGACGGTTCCGCGCCGGCGCCGGTATCCGGTGCTCGCGTGTCGGTGCTCATCGCGCCGCCTCCCCCGCCATCGTGCTCAGGTAGGTCTCCTCCAGGGCGCCGGACGCGGGAGCGAACGCAGTGACCGCGACACCGCCGGCGACCAGCCGCCGCAGCAGCTCGGCGGCCTCGGTCTCCGAGCCGACACGGACGACGGCCTCGTCCCGGCGCTGGGCCCGGTGGACGCCGAAGGGCACGGAGAGCGACTCCAGCCGGGCCGCGAGCCCCTGGCCGTCGAGGGCGCGGATGGCGTAGCGCCGAGCCTGCAGATCAGCCTCGGCCACGGACTGGCTGCGCACGGTCCGCCCCCCGGCCACGAACACGGCCCGGTCCGCCATCTCGTCGAGCTCGGAGAGGACGTGGGAGCTGACGACGACGGTGCACCCCTCCGCGGCCAGCCGGCGGAGCATGGAGCGCAGGTCGATCCGGGCGCCGGGGTCCAGTCCGGAGGCTGGCTCGTCCAGCAGCAGGACGCGCGGGCGGTGCATCAGCGCCCGGGCCAGCGAAAGCCGCTGCTGCTGACCGCGGGACAGCACCCGGCCGGGCTGATCCGCCAGCTGCGTGAGCCGCACCTGTTCGAGCAGTTCGTCGGCACGCCGGCGGGCGGCCGCGGCTCCGATCCCGTACATGCGGCCCACGAGGCCGAGGATCTCCCGGGACGTCAGCGACTCCCAGGAACCGAGCGTGTCCGGCATCCACCCGAGGATCGCGCGCACGCCACGCGGGTCGGCGACGGGATCGAGACCGTCCACGCGGATCGTGCCCGCGTCGGGCTTCAGCAGCGACGCGAGCATGAGCATCAAGGTGGTCTTGCCCGAGCCGTTCGGACCGATCAGCGCCGTGACCTCCCCCGGCGAGGCCCGGAAGTCCAGACCGGCCACGGCGCGCACCGCCCCGAAGCCGCGCTCCAGCCCCTCGGCCACGATCCCGCCGTAGTTTCCACCTTCTCCCACGTCAACCACCCTTTTTCCCCGTCCCGCACATACCAGCCGTTCCTGAACAGTAGCGAGGCCACGGCTCCCCCGGCATCATCCCGCGGGATGACCCGCTGGCCGCCCGGCGCCGGGCATTGTGACCCGTGCCGGTCACGCAATCGGGCCGCGGAGGGCTCCTCGCTAGACTGTTACAGCATGTGCCGAGCTCGACGGCACGCTGCCCACCATTCCCCACCCCCCTGGAGTGTGCGTACTCAATGAGCCTGATTGTCCAGAAGTTCGGCGGTTCCTCGGTGTCGGATGCCGACGGCATCAAACGCGTGGCGCGCCGGGTTATCCAGACCCAGGCCGCCGGCAACGACGTCGTTGTGGTCGTGTCCGCCATGGGCGACACCACCGACGAGCTGCTCGACCTCGCTGGCCAGCTGACCGACACCCCGCCGGCCCGCGAGATGGACATGCTGCTCTCCGCCGGCGAGCGGATCTCCATGGCGCTGCTCGCGATGACCATCAACGGCCTCGGCGGCAAGGCCGTGTCCTTCACCGGCAGCCAGGCCGGCATGATGACCGACGCGATCCACGGCAAGGCCCGCATCATCGACGTCTCGCCCCACCGCGTGCGGCGCGCGATCGACCGCGGCTACATCTCGATCGTGGCCGGGTTCCAGGGCATGAACAAGGAGTCCAACGACGTCACGACCATGGGCCGCGGGGGATCGGACACCACCGCGGTGGCGCTGGCCGCCGCGCTGCACGCGGACGTCTGCGAGATCTACACCGACGTCGACGGCGTCTACACCGCCGACCCGCGGATCGTGCCCTCGGCCCAGAAGCTCGACAGGGTCTCCAGCGAGGAGATGCTCGAGCTGGCCGCGTCCGGCGCGAAGATCCTGCACCTGCGCTGCGTCGAGTACGCGCGACGGTTCGGGGTTCCGCTTCACGTGCGGTCGTCGTTCAGCCAAAATGAGGGGACGTGGGTGCTGCCCAGCCCCGACGACCAGATCAAGATCGAAGAAGGAGAACCCTTGGAACAGCCCATCATCTCCGGCGTCGCCCACGACCGTTCCGAGGCCAAGGTCACCGTCGTCGGCGTCCCCGACATCCCCGGCAAGGCGGCGCAGATCTTCGGCGTCATCGCCGGCGCCCACGCGAACATCGACATGATCGTCCAGAACGTCTCGACCGCGGGGTCCGGCAAGACCGACATCTCGTTCACCCTGCCCGTCGTCGACGGCAAGGACGCGCTGGACGCGCTCCGCTCCACCCAGGCGGACATCGGCTTCGAGGCCATCGAATACGACGACCAGATCGGCAAGCTCTCGCTCATCGGCGCCGGGATGCGGTCCAACCCGGGCGTCTCCTACACGTTCTTCGAGGCGCTGCACCAGGCCGGCGTGAACGTGGACATGATCTCCACCTCCGAGATCCGGATCTCGGTCGTCACCCACGCCGACAAGCTCGACGACGCCGTGCGCGCCGTGCACGCGGCCTTCGACCTGGACGGCGAGTCCCAGGCGACGGTCTACGGCGGCACCGGCCGCTAGGCCGCCGGGGGCGGCGCGGCACCGGAGGGCACGTAGCCGCGGGCCTTGTCGACGACGTTCGCGAGCGGGCGCCCGGCAAGGTACGCGTCGAGGTTCGCGAGGAACTGGTCCGCCAGCGCGCCGCGCCATCCCTCCACGTCGCCGCTCATGTGCGCCGAGACGTGGACGTTCTCCATCGACCAGAACGGGTGCCCGCCCGGGAGCGGCTCGGCCGCGAACACGTCCAGCGAGGCCGCCGCGATCGCGCCGCGCCCCAGCGCCGCGACGAGCGCCGGCTCGTCCACGAGGGCCCCGCGGCCCACGTTGACCAGGTGCGCCGAGGGCCGCATGGCCCCGAGGACCTCGGCCCCGACGATCCCCCGCGTCTGGTCCGTCAGCGGCGCCGCCAGCACCACGTGGTCGGCCCAGCCGACGTGCGCGGCCAGCTCGGAGCTCGCGACCACCCGGCCGAAGTCCGGGTCCGCGTCGCGCGCAGTCCGGCCGGCGCCCCGGACCTCCAGGCCCACGGCCCGCAGCAGCCGCGCCGTCGCCCGGCCGATCCCGCCCGTTCCCACCACGAGCGCCCGCGACCCGGCGGTGCGCGCCAGTTCCCGGTGTTCCCACCGGCCGGCGTGCTGCAGCGACTTGCTGGCGTGGAGCCCCTTGTCGTGGGCCAGCACCGACGCCGCCACGAATTCGGCGATCGGCGTGTCGAAGAACCCGTGCGCGTTGGTGAGCACCGCGCGCGAGTCGCGCAGCCCGTCGAAGAGCATGGCGTCGACGCCGGCCGCGGCGACGTGCACCCATGCCGGAATGCCGCCTGGCCCGCCGCCGGTCCCGTCGGCGGGCCAGGCGTCGCGCAGCGCAGTGCTGAAGAAGTCCCAGAGGAAGACGACGTCGGCGTCCCCGAGCGCGCCGGCGAGTCCCGCGGCGTCCACGAGCACGACGTCGGCGCGCTCGCGCAGCGCCGGCAGGTTGTGCGGCGCGGGCACGCCGTCGGCGGTGAGCACCGCCACGCGCGGGCGGTCGCCGCGGAATGCGGCCGGGATGCGGGCGGGGTCGTGGGCTATCACGGAACCCACGCTACGTGATCGGTAGATTGTTGACAATCACTCGGTGTGGCGCGCACCATGGAAGCCATGACCAGCCTCAGCCCCCTCCTGAAGCAAGCGACGCCCGTCGTCGTCGACCATGCGCTCGGTTCCTGGATCTACGGGACCGACGGCCGCGAGTACCTGGACTTCACAACCGGCATCGGCGTCACCAGCACGGGACACTGCCACCCGAAGGTCGTCGCCGCGGCCCGCGAACAGACCGGCAAGATCATCCACGCGCAGTACACCACCGTGATGCACCGCCCGCTGCTGGAACTCACCGACCGGCTCGGGGAGGAACTGCCGTCCGGGCTGGACTCGGTGTTCTACGCCAATTCCGGATCTGAGGCCGTCGAGGCGGCCGTCCGCCTGGCCCGCATGGCGACCGGCCGCCCGAACATCGTCGTCTTCCAGGGCGGCTTCCACGGGCGCACGGTCGCGGCCGCGTCGCTGACCACGGCCGGCACCCGCTTCTCCGCCGGCTTCGCCCCGCTCATGGCCGGCGTCCACATGTCCGCCTTCCCCTACGCCTACCGCTACGGCTGGGACGAGGACGCCGCCGTCGCGTTCGCGCTGCGGGAACTGGACTACCTGCTGCAGACCCGCACCGCCCCGAACGACACGGCCGCGTTCCTCATCGAGCCCGCCCTGGGCGACGGCGGCTACCTGCCCACCCCGCCGGCCTTCCTCGAGGGCCTGCGCGAGCGCGCCACGGCCCACGGCATCCAGCTGATCATCGACGAGGTGCAGGCGGGCGTCGGCCGCACCGGACGCTTCTGGGGCCACCAGTGGTCGGCCGCGGAGCCGGACATCCTGGTCACCGCGAAGGGCATCGCCTCCGGCTTCCCGATCTCCGCCATCGCGGCGTCCACCGCGACCATGTCCAAGGGCTGGCCCGGATCGCAGGGCGGCACCTACGGCGGCAACGCCGTGTCCGCGGCGGCCGGCGTCGCGACGCTGGAGGTGGTCCGCGAGGAGTCGCTCGTGGAGAACGCCCTGCTGCGCGGGGAACAGCTCCACGCCGGCCTGCTGCGGCTCAAGGACCGGTTCCCGGCCATCGGGGACGTGCGCGGGGTGGGGCTGATGCAGGGCATCGAGTTCAGCGCGGCCGACGGCACGCCGGACGCCGCGACGGCCGGGGCGGTCCAGCAGGCCACCACGGAGCAGGATCTGCTGACGCTGACCTGCGGCCCGGCCGGAAACGTCGTCCGGCTGATCCCGGCGCTCGTGGTCACCGCGGCCGAGATCGGCCTGGGGCTGCGCCGCCTCGAGGCCGCGCTGGAGTCCGTCGCCGAGACGGCGCCCGGCACCGGACCCGCGTTCGGGCACGACGCCGGGTCCCGCCCCGGCGAGCGCGTCGCGGCCGGCGCGCGGTAGCCGGGGCCAGCCGTGACCGCCCCACCCTCCGACGCCGTGCTGCCTCGCGGCGGCCCCGCGCCAGACGACCGCCCCGACGACCTCGCCGGCGGGCCGAACCCCGGCGCAGCAACCGCCGGCGGGCCGAACCCCGGAGGTGCCCCGGCCGGCTCCGTCCTGTCCCGGCTACGCGACGCCGGCGTCGCCGCGGACGCCTCCCCGCGGCGCCTCGCGGAATACTCCTACGACGCCTCGAACTACCGGGTCCCGCCCGCCGCCGTCGTCTTCCCGCGCGGCACCGACGACGTGGTGCGCGCGGTGCGCGCCTGCCGCGACGCCGGGGCCCCGCTCATCGGGCGCGGCGGCGGCACGTCCATGGCCGGCAACGCGATCGGCCCCGGCGTCGTGCTGGACTTCTCGCGCCACCTCACCGCCGTCCGCTCGCTCGATGAGGACGCGCTGGTCGTCGACGTCGAGCCCGGCGTCGTCCTGGCCACGCTGTCCGCCGAGGTGGAGCGGCGCACCGGCGGCCGACTCACCTTCGCCCCGGACCCGTCGTCGAAGACGCGCGCGACCGTCGGCGGCGCGATCGGCAACGACGCCTGCGGGAACCACTCGGTGCGCCACGGGCGCACCAGCGACCACGTGGAGGAGCTCGACGTCGTCACCTCCGACGGTTCCCGGCTCACCGCCACCCACACCGGGGTGCGCGCGACCGACCCGGCCGACGCCCCCTCCGTCCGGCGCGCCACCGAGCTGACCGCGGGGCTGGCCGGGCTGGCCGCGGCGAACCTCGCCGAGTTCCGCGTCGGCCTGGGCCGGATCCAGCGGCAGGTCTCCGGCTACCACCTGCAGCACCTCCTGCCGGAGCGCGGCTTCGACGTCGCCCGGGCGCTCGTCGGCTCGGAGGGAACGTGCGCCGTGGTCGTGGGCGCCCGGCTCCGGCTCGTCCCGCGTCCGCCGGCGGAGCTGCTGGTCTGCGTCGGCTACCCGGACGTGGTCGAGGCCGCGCGCGACGTCCCGACGATCCTCGGCTTCGACCCGGCCGCCGTCGAGGGCATCGACGACGAGATCGTCGAGACCATGCGTTTCCGCCGCGGCGACGACACCGTCCGTGGGCTGCCCGAGGGACGCGCCTGGCTCTACATCGGGCTGGACGGCGCGAACCCGGAAGCGGTCGAGGCGGACGCCGAGCGGTTGCTGGCCGCCCTGCGCGCCAACGGCCGGATGGTCGACGGGCGCCGCGTCCCGGACGCGACCGAGCGCGCCAGCCTGTGGCGGGTCCGCGAGGACGGCGCCGGGCTCTCCTCCCGCCTGCACACCGGCGGGGAGTCCTGGCCCGGCTGGGAGGACTCGGCCGTCGCGCCGGAGCGCCTCGCCGACTACCTGGACGACTTCCGCTCCCTGCTGGCCGAGCACGGGCTGCAGGGCGTCATGTACGGGCACTTCGGCGCCGGCTGCATGCACGTGCGCATTACCTACGACCTGCGCAGCGATGCCGGACGCAGTGTGGTCCGCACATTCACCGAGGCCGCGGCGCGGCTGGTCGTCGCCCACGGCGGCTCGCTGTCCGGCGAGCACGGGGACGGCCGCGCCCGGTCCGAGTTCCTACCCCTCATGTACTCGCCGGCGCTGCTCGAGGCCTTCCGCGGCTTCCGCGCGGCGTGGGACCCGCACGGCATCCTCAACCCCGGCTCGCTGACCGAACCGGATGCCTTCGACGCGCACCTCGCGCTGGCCGGGGTGCCCGAACGGGAATGGCGCACCAGCTTCGACCTGCGCCCCCTCGGACGCCACGACGCCGGCGCGGGCCCGGTCCCCCCGGGCGGGGCGGCCACCGACGGCGGGGCGGCCCGCAACGAGCCCGCGCACCCGGAGACCGATGCCCCCGGCCCGCTGGACGACTGGGTCCACGCGCTGCAGGGCTGCATCGGCGTGGGGCGCTGCCGCGCGCCGTCGGGCGGCGTCATGTGCCCCAGTTACCGGGCCACCGGCGACGAGAAGGACTCGACCCGCGGCCGCGCGCGCGTGCTGCAGGACATGGTCCGCGGCGCCCGCACCGTCGACGAGGGCTGGCGCTCGGAGGAGGTGCGCGAGGCGCTGGACCTTTGCCTCTCCTGCAAGGCCTGCTCCAGCGACTGCCCCACGGGCGTGGACATGGCCACCTACAAGTCCGAGTTCTTCTCCCACTTCTACGCCGGCCGGCCGCGCCCGGCGGCCCACTACTCGCTGGGGTGGCTGCCGCGCTGGCTGGGGCTCGCCGGCCGGATCGCGCCGCTGGTCAACGCCGCGCTCGCGACGCCGCTGACGCGCCTGGCCCCGCTTGCCGGCGTCACGGCGCACCGCGCGATGCCGCGCTTCGCCTCCGCGGGGACATGGCGCCGGGAGCTGCGCGACGCGGGCGTGCTGCCCGCCGCCGCGCGGGGAGGCGCGGCGGACGGCCGCGTCGGGGGCGCCGGCGGGGACACCGGCGTGGTGCTGTTCGTGGACACGTTCACGCGCGGCTTCCGCCCCGAGGTCGCCGGCGCCGCGGCCCGCGTCCTGGCGGGCTCCGGCGAACCCGTGCAGTGCTCGGCGGACGCCTGCTGCGCGCTGACGTGGATCTCCACGGGCCAGTTGGGCACCGCGAAGCGCAAGCTGGCCCGCGCGGCGGCCGCCCTCGACGACGGCACGGACCGCCCGATCGTCGTCGTCGAGCCGTCGTGTGCCGCGGCCCTGCGCAAGGACCTGCCGGAGCTGGTCCACACCGACCAGGCGAAGCGCGTCGCGGCCCGCGTGCGCAGCTTCGCCGGGCACGTCGCCGAGCTCGCCGACCGCGGGACCCTGCCGCGGCCGGCAGTGCCGCTGCCGGAGTCCGTGGTGGTGCAGACGCACTGCCACGAGTACTCGGTGTTCGGCGCCGCGACGCAGCGCAAGGCGCTGGCCGCCGTGGGAGTGCCGGAGGTCTCCGAGGCGACCGGCTGCTGCGGCGTCGCCGGGAACTTCGGCTTCGAGAAGGAGCACTACGAGACCTCCATGAAGGTCGCCGAACAGGCGCTCGCGCCGGCGCTGCGGGCCGGCGGGGACGCCGTTCCCGTGCTGGCGGACGGCTTCTCCTGCACCCTGCAGGTCAAGCAGCTCGACGCCGCCCGGCGCGGCCGCCACCTGGCCGAACTGCTCGATCCGCGACACCCCATCCCCTCCCGAAGGAGCACCCCGTGACCACCGCGCAAAACCACGCAGCCCCCGCCGGCCTCAGCATCCTCCGTCCCGGGGAGGGCCCCGGGGCCGCCGCCGGCGCGGGGCGCTCCGAGGCCGCGCGTGCGGCCGTCGCGGCCGTCCGCACCGGGGTCTTCATCGACGGCACCTGGTCCGAGTCGGGCTCGGGCCGGCGCTTCGACGTCGTCAACCCGGCCACCGAGGAGGTCGTCGCGACCGTCGCCGACGGCGACGCCGGGGACGCCCGGCGCGCCATCGAGGCCGCCGGGCGCGCCCAGAAGGGCTGGGCCCGGACGCCCCCGCGCGAACGCAGCGAGATCCTGCGCCGCGCCTACGACCTCATCATGGCGCGGCAGGACGCGCTGGCGCTGGTCATGACCACGGAGATGGGCAAGCCGTTCGCCGAGGCCCGGGGCGAGGTCGCCTACGCTGCCGAGTTCTTCCGCTGGTTCTCCGAGGAGGCCGTGCGCATCGGCGGGGACCTGACCACCACCGGGGACGGCGCGAACCGCATCCTGGTCTCCAAGGAGCCCGTCGGCCCGTGCGTGCTGGTCACGCCGTGGAACTTCCCGCTCGTCATGGGCACGCGCAAGATCGGTCCCGCGATCGCCGCCGGCTGCACCATGGTGTTCAAGCCGGCCAACCTGACGCCGCTGTCCTCCCTGGCGCTGGTGGGGATCCTCGAGGAGGCGGGGCTGCCCGCGGGCGTGCTCAACGTCGTGTGCACCACGAGCGCGGGCGACGTCGTCACACCGTGGATGGAGAGCGGGATCGCCCGCAAGATCAGCTTCACCGGCTCCACGGGGGTCGGCATCCGGCTGCTGGAGCAGGCGGCGCGGCACGTCATGCGCTCGTCCATGGAGCTCGGCGGCAACGCGCCGCTGCTCGTGTTCGAGGACGCGGACCTGGACCGCGCCGTCGACGGGGCCGTGGCCGCGAAAATGCGCAACATGGGCGAGGCCTGCACCGCGGCGAACCGGATCTTCGTCCAGCGGTCCGTCGCCGACGAATTCGCCGCCCGCCTGGCCCGGCGCCTGGGCTCGCTGGCGGTCGGGGACGGCGTCGCCGAGGGCACGGAGGTCGGCCCGCTGGTGGAGGGGAAGGCGCTGGGGAAGGTCCAGGAGCTCGTGGACGACGCCGTCTCCCGGGGGGCGAGGGTCCTCTGCGGCGGCGGGCGGCCGGAGGGCCCCGGCTTCTTCTACAGCCCCACCGTCCTGGCCGGCGTCCCCGCGGACGCCGCGCTGATGACGCAGGAGATCTTCGGCCCGGTCGCCCCGGTCATCCCCTTCGACACCGAGGATGAGGTGGTCCGCTTGGCCAACGACACCCCGTGGGGCCTGGCGGGCTACCTGTTCACGTCCGACCTGGACCGCGCCTTCCGCGTCGGCGACGCGTTGGAGGTCGGCATGGTCGGGCTGAACACCGGGATCGTCTCCAACCCCGCGGCGCCCTTCGGCGGCATCAAGGCCTCCGGGCTCGGGCGCGAGGGCGGGCGCGTGGGCATCGAGGAGTTCCTCGAGACCAAGTACATGGCGATGCCCCGCGGCGGCTCCCGGGCGTGACGCCCAACGCCACACGCGGGGACCTTGTCACCGCCCAGACCCGTGGCTAGGATTGTCGACAATCTACCGCGTGAGGCGGATCATCGCGACGCCCGGCCCGCCGGGCGCGGTCCGAGCACCGAAGGAGACCCCGTGGACCCCACCGGCACCGCAACGCAGGCCTTTTCCGCCGAGGAGTTCGCCGGACGGCTGGCGGCGGTCCGCGCGCGCATGCAGGAGCAGGGGCTGAACGCCCTGGTCGTGACGGACCCGGCGAACATCTACTACCTCACGGGCTACAACGCCTGGTCCTTCTACACCCCGCAGCTGGTCTTCGTGCCCGACGACGGCGACATGGTCCTCTACGCCCGCGAGATGGACGCCAACGGCGCGTTCCGGACCACGTGGCTCGACGAGGCGAACATCGTCGGCTACCCGGAGAGCTACGTACACCGCCCGCACGTCCACCCGTTCGACTGGGTGGCCTACTCCATGCGGCAGCGCCACCTCGTCGCCAAGGCCGCGCGCGGCTGCGTCGGACTGGAGATGGACTCGCACTTCTTCTCACCCAAGGCCTACCGCGCGCTCTTCAACGCGATCCCGGAGTGGACCCTGGTGGACAGCTTCGAGCTGGTGAACTGGGTCCGGGCCGTGAAGTCCCCCGCGGAGATCGCGCTCATGCGCCGCGCGGCCAGCGTCACCAACCTGGCCATGCGCGCGGCCGGGGACGCGATCGACGTCGGGGTCCGCCAGTGCGACGTCGCCGCGGCGATCTCCCACGCGCAGATCACGGGCACGCCCGAGTTCGGCGGCGACTACACGGCGATCGTGCCGATGCTGCCCACCGGGGCCTCGGCGGACACGCCGCACCTGACCTGGAACGACGAGAGGCTGCGGCCGGACGAGGCCGTCATCGTCGAGCTCGCCGGCGCGGTCCGCCGCTACCACGTCCCGCTGGCGCGGACCTTCGTCCCCGGCCGCCCCGCGCAGCGCGTCCAGCGCCTCGCGGCGGCCGCCGACCACGGCCTCGCCGCGGTCCTGGAGACCGTCGCCGCGGGTGTGCCAGTCTACGAGCTCGCCCAGGCGTGGAACCACACGCTCTTCGAGTACGGGTACGAGAAGCCCTCCCGGATCGGCTACTCGATCGGGGTCGGCTACCCGCCGGACTGGGGCGAGCGGACCATCAGCCTGCGCAGCGAAGACCAGACCGTGCTGCGGGAGAACATGACGTTCCACCTAATGTGCGGCATGTGGATGGACGGCTACGGCTACGAGGTCTCCGAGTCCATCCGCGTGACGGACGCCGGCGTCGAGGTCCTCACCGACCACGCGCGCGGCCTGCTCCCCGCCGGGGCCGCCCAGCGCGCGGCCGCCATCCCCACCCCGAAGGACCAGCCATGAGCACGTTCACCCTCCCCCTCGCCGGCCGCGCCGGCCAGCTCGTCGGATCCGTGATCGATTCGAGCACCTCGCTGCTCGCCGCGCAGCGCCACGACGTCGTGCGCTTCGCCATGGGCTCCCCCGCCGCCGAGTTCGTCCCCGTCGGCGTCTTCAACGACATCGCGGCCACGGTGCACGACGCGTCCTCCTACGCCTACGGCGCGACGGAGGGCGAACCCCGCCTCCTCCGCGCCCTCCTCGGCCACCTCGCGACGACGCCGGAGCCCAGCTCGTCGGACCGCATCACCATCACCTCCGGCGGCATGCAGGGGCTGGACCTCGCCTGCAAGCTGTTCGTCGATCCCGGCGACCTCGTCGTCGTCGAGTCCCCCACCTACACGAACGGGTCGGCGACCGCGCTGAGCTACGGCGCCCGGCTGCTCGAGGTCCCGATGGACGCGGACGGCCTGGACGTCGACGAGCTCGAGCGCCTCGTCGCGGAGTCGGGGCGGACGCCCAAGGCCATCTACACCATCCCGAACTTCCAGAACCCGTCCGGCACCACGCTGTCCACCCCGCGGCGCATCCGGCTGATCGAGCTGGCCCGGCGGTGGAACGCCGTGATCATCGACGACGACCCCTACGGACTGCTACGTTTCGACGGTGAGGACCTGGCCGGCTTCCGCGAGCTCAGCGGCAACGATCCGCTGGTCTTCTCAGTGCGCACGTTCTCCAAAATCCTGGCCCCCGGGCTGCGGGTGGGCTGGGTCGACGCGGACCCCTCCCTGCGGCAACTCGTCATCAACGCCAAGCAGGCCATGGACACCTGCGCGAACGTCCCGGCCCAGCACGTCGTCGCCGAGTTCATCCTCCGCGGCGGCCTCGACGCGCACCTGGACCGGCTGCGCGTCGAGTACCGGCGACGCAAGGAGGCGATGATGGCCTCGCTGCACCGCCATCTCGCCGGACGGATCCGCACCACCGATCCCGAGGGCGGCTTCTTCCTGTGGGTGACCCTCCTGGGCGAGGACGCGGCGGTCGACACGCGCCGCCTGTTCGAGATCGCCCTGGCCGAGGGCGTCGCCTTCATCCCGGGCCCTGCGCTGTCGGCCGGCGGCCGGTTCGCCGACGCCTTCCGCCTCTGCTTCGCCTCCAGCGACCCGGAGCGCACCGACGTCGGGGTGCGCCGCCTGGCGGCGGCGCTGGACCTGGCGCGCGCCGAGGCCTCCCGGCCGTGAACGCGGCCGAGGCCGGGCTCCTGGCGGCCGTCGACGAGGACGCCCTGCTCCGGCTCGCCGCCGACCTGGTCGCCGCGGGCGGCGAGAACCCCGGCGGCACCGAGGCGGCGACCGCCGGCGTCCTGACGGAAGCGGCCCGGCGGATCGGGCTCGAGGTCGAGGTCGCCGAGGTCGCCCCCGGGCGGCCCAACGTCCTCGCTACGCTGCCGGGAACCGACCCGGACGCGGAGGGCCTGCTCTTCCTCGGCCACTCCGACGTGGTCCCCGCCGGGCCGGGCTGGAGCCGCGATCCGTTCGCGCCGCTGGTCTCCGGCGGACGCCTCCACGGCCGCGGATCCACGGACATGAAGGGCGGCCTCGCGGCGGTCCTCGCGGCGATCTCCGCGCTGCGCGCGTCCGGAACGCCGCTGCGCGGGCCCGTGACGCTCGCCTGCACGGTGGACGAGGAGGACCTCGGCCTGGGCATCCGCGCCCTGGTCGACGCGGGACTGGCGCGGCGCTACGCCGGCTGCGTGGTCGCCGAGCCGACGGATCTGGAGACCGTCGTCGCCTGCCGGGGCGACAGCTACCTGGAGCTCGAGGTGGCCGGGCGCGCCGCGCACTCCGGGCGGCCCTCGGACGGGCGCAACGCGATCGACGCGGCGTCGCGCATCTGCGCGCTGCTGCGCGAGGACCAGGAGAGGCTGCAGCGCGATCCCGATCCGCTCCTCGGCGCCGGGACGTGGAACGTGGGCGTGATCTCCGGCGGCCGCGGCACCTCGATCGTCGCGCCGTCCTGCCGGCTGTCCCTGGACCGGCGCCTAATGCCCGGCGAGGACCCGGACCTGATCCGGGACGGTCTGCTGCGCGGCATCTCCGAGGCCGGGATCGACGGCGGCGGGATCACGGTGGACGCCCGGGTCACCATGCGGATGCCCGGCTTCCGCACGCCCTCCGACCACCCGCTCGTGCGCGCGGCGACGCTTGCGGTCGCCGACGCCGGCGCGCGGACCCGGATCACCGGGTGGACGGCCGCGTGCGACGGCGGCTTCGTCGCCGAGTCGTTCGGCATCCCCACCATCGTCCTCGGTCCCGGCGGCCTCAACGACCAGGCCCACCAGGTCGACGAGTCCGTCGGGGTCCGGGAACTCGGCGCGGCCGCCCGCGCCTACGCGCTGCTCGCGCTCCGACTGCTCGGCACCACCCCATCCCGCCGGACCGACCACCGGCCCGGCACCCGCATGGAAGGCAGGACCAGATGAACGAGCAACTCCCCCCCGGGGGCGAGCCGATGGTGGAGGACCCCTCCGTCCCCGGCGCCGAACCCCAGACGCCCGAGGGCAAGAGCGAGCTGAAGCGGTCCATCCTCGGCTCGGCCCTCGGCAACGCCGTCGAGTGGTTCGACTACGGCGTCTACGGCTACCTCACGATCTTCATGGCGGTGAACTTCTTCGGCTCCGAGGAGGGCGACGGCGGGCTCGGGGTCACGCTGACGCTGGCCACGCTGGCGCTGTCCTTCCTCGTGCGGCCGCTGGGCGGGCTCGTGCTGGGGCCCCTCGGCGACCGGATCGGCCGACAGAAGGTCATGGTGCTCACCGTTACCCTGATGACCGTCGCCACCGGCGCGATCGGCCTGCTGCCCACCCTGGAGACGGTGGGCATCCTCGCCCCGATCCTGCTGCTGGTCTGCCGGCTGGTGCAGGGCTTCTCCGCCGGCGGCGAGTACGGCGGCGCGGCCGTGTACATGGCGGAGTACGCGCCCGACCGGCGCCGCGGGTTCCTGGGCTCCTTCCTGGAGTTCGGCACAACGGTCGGCTTCATCCTCGCCGCGATCGTGTGCACGTCGCTGATCACGATCGTCGGCGAGCAGGCCATGATGGACGGCTGGTGGCGCGTGCCGTTCCTGCTCACGGTGCCGCTGGGGCTGACCGCGCTGTACATCCGCACCCGCCTCGGGGAGCCCCAGGTCTTCTCCGAGGCCACCGAGTCGCAGGAGATCACCAAGAGCCCCATCCGCGACGTCCTCACCCGCCACTGGCGCCAGATCCTGGTGCTCATGGGCTTCGTGGTGCTGCTCAACGTGGCCTTCTACCTGATCCTCGGCTACATGCCCACGTACCTCAGCACCCAACTCGGCCACAGCGCGGCGCAGGGCAACTGGATGCTCGTGGCCATCATGGCGCTGATGCTGGTGGCGATCCCCCCGATGGGCTCGCTCTCCGACCGCGTCGGGCGCAAACCGCTCCTGCTGGCGGCGGCCGGCGGCTACGCGGTCCTCTCCGTGCCGGCGATCATGCTGCTGGGCATCGACAACCTGTTCCTGCAGTTCGTCGGCCTCGCGGTACTCGGGCTGCTGCTGGTGATCCTGGTGGCCTCCGTCTCCTCCACCCTCCCGGCGCTGTTCCCGACGGCAGTCCGGTACACCGGCTTCGCGATCGGCTACAACTTCTCGACGGCGTTTTTCGCCGGCCCGTCCCAGACGTTCGCGAACGCCCTGGTCGAGTCCACGGGGAACGTGCTGATCCCCGGCTGGTACCTGGCCATCGCCGGCGTCGTCGGCTTCGTCAGCATCCTGTGCATGCGCGAGACCTCGCAGGCGTCCCTGCGCCATGAGGACATCCCGGGGGACCCGGGCTCCGTGGGCTTCCCGAGCCGCGAATGGGTGCGCAGGAACCGGGCGGCGGCGGACGCCGGGAAGGCCCTGGCCGGCTGACCGCCGTCGCCCGTGCGGGGACCGTGCGGCGACCGGGTCCGGCCTGATCACGCCGGGTCGGGTCGGGTCGGGTCGGGTCGGGTCGGGCCCGCCCGGGCCGGGCCAGGCTATCCGAGCCTGGCCCGATCGGGCCCGGCCTGATCAAGCCGGGCCAGGTCGTGGACCCGCAGCTGGGCCAGGGCCAGCCGGGTCAGCGGGACCTCCATCCCCACCCGCTCGGCGACGGCCACGTACTCGCCGAGGAGGTGCTCGCCCTCGTGGTGCCGGCCGGCGAGCACGTCGCGGTAGAGGGACGAGGTGAAGACCGAGCCCTCCTCGGTGAACATCTCCAGGCTCGCGGCGTGCGCGGCCGCCGAGGGCGCGTAGCCGGCCGCCGCGGCCACCCGCTCGGTCTCGTCGATGACGTCCAGGATGAACTCCTTGCCGCCCGGGGCGGCGATCACGTGCCCGATCGCGCCGCGCATGAGGCAGGTGATGGTTCCCCCCGCCGTGATGAAGGCCCACTTGTGCCACATGGACGCCATGATGTTGTCCGCTACGGACAGGCGGAAGCCGGGCGCCGCCAGCTCCTGGCCAACGCGCGCGACCCGCTCCGTCGGGCGCCGGTCCTGCGCGCCGAAAGTCAGCGAGGCGTGCGGCTTCATCTGGAGGACCGCGCCGTCGGGCTGGACGGCGCAGACGACGCGGACGATCCCGCCCAGGACCGCGTCCTCGCCGAACCGCCGGTTGAGCCGCTCCAGGTGGGCCATGCCGTTGAGTAGCGGCAGGATCGTCGTGTCTGGGCCGACCGCCGGCGCGATGTCCTCCAGCGCTGAGTCCAGCGACCACGCCTTGACCATCAGCAGCACCAGGTCGTAGGGGCCCTCCAGCCGGTCGGCCGTGGCGGTCCGGACGGGCACCGTCTCGTCGTACCCGGGACCGTGGACCCGCAGTCCCGCGCGGAGTTGCTCCGCCCGGTGCGGATGGACCAGGAAGGTCACGTCCCGACCGGCCTGGGCCAAGCGCGTCCCGAAGTATCCGCCGGTGGCCCCGGCGCCGACTATCAACGTTCTCATGGCCGTTTCTCCTCTGGATCGGGGGTGGGTGTGGCAGGGCTGGAACGGGCGGGACCGGATGCGGCACGCCGGGACCCGGCCGTGCTGGCGGCGGCGCGACCGGACCCGGCGCGACGTCGTCGGCCGGGGCGCCACCTCGCCCCGGGGGCTTCGCGTGGCGCCCGGGGGCGCTCCCGGGGCGTGCGGATCCGCGTGCGGACCCAGTCGCTGGCGTCCGAGACGATCGTCTCGAGCGGTCCGCGGCCCATGCAGCTGCGCCACATGAGCGCGAACAGCATGAAGGAGATGACCTGGATCCACAGCGAGACCATGGGCTTGTCCTCGTCCAGCACCTCGAGGGACTCCACGATGACGTGGGCCGAGTAGAGCGTCAGGGTCATCGCCCCGATCGCCGCGAAGGGCGAGAACACCGCGCCTCCGCGGCGCGTCAGCAGCAGCATGATCCCGAGGGCGGCCACGGCCGCGCCCAGGTTGTGCAGGATGTTCAGCGGCGTGCTGGAGTAGGGCGAGACGGCCGCCAGCCACCACCACGTGGTGTCCGGCATCGTCACCCCGTCCGGCCCGTAGGCCAGCTGCCCGGCGATTTCCGCGCGCGTGTATTCCGGAGTCGCTGCGACCAGCCGCTCCATTCCCCCGGCGGGTCCCAGGAGGACCTTCGAGAGCACCCACATCGCGGCCGCCAGCGCCGTTCCCCAGCCCACCAGCGCCAGCGCGACCTTCACGGAGGTGAGCATCTGGCGGCCGATGACCATGCCCACGCAGATGTAGGCCATCCACATCAGCGCCGGATAGTAGCCGGTCAGCAACATGTCGACGGCGAAGGGCACCGGTTGCCCGAAGGCCGTGCTCAGCGTGTAGTCGGCCTCCGGATCCAGTTGCTCGGGGGCGGTGCCGCCCAGCACATGGCGGAGGACCGGCCCGAGGACGGCGAACAGCGGTGCCGAGATCAGCAGGAAACGGGACGAACGGCCGTAGAACGGCACGGCCAGGAGGAACAGGACGCCGAAGTAGGGGATGATCGTGACGATCGTGCTGTCCGCGTGCCCCAGCAGGAGGCCGACCAGGATGATCAGCAGCCCGCGGACCACCAGCGCCGCCCGGTCGGCCGCCAGGGTCCGGCCGTACAGCTGGCCGCGGGACCGCTTCTCCACGAAGGCGATGGACACCCCGGCCAGCACCGCGAACAGGGCGGCGGCCCTGCCCCCGAAGACGGCGAAGGCCAAGGTCATCACATCCTCGTCGTTGCTCTCCGGGAAGACGTGGACGGAGATCATGCCGATCAGCGCCACGGCGCGGGCCACGTCGACGCCGATCGCGCGCCGCGACGACGGAGCCGAAGGAACCCGCGGGGACGCCGCGGGCGACGGCGGGAGTTGTGGAGAGGACGCCGGAGCGGGCCTTGAACCTCTCATCGCGGACCTCGGGAATCGTCTCGGTGGCTTTCTGCTCGGCCCCCGACAGCGATTTTCTAACTCCGGCGTTACCGCCCCGTCACTGATCCGTTATCGGGCGCGCGCGAGGCCCCCGATGACGGGTCAGCCCGCGGTCGCGGCGGCGGTTTTCCGCCCCCCGGCGGGTGTCTTCCCGGCCGCGGTCTCCCGTCCGGCGCCGGCGCGCGCCGCGGACATCGTGGCCGAGATCTGCGCGACCGCGCCGTCCATGTGCCGGGCCAAGAGCCGGTGGAGCAGGGGCACGTCGGCGTCGATCATCGCCCGGGCGATGGCGCGGTGCTCGGCGACGCGGTCCCCGGGCGAGTAGCCCGTGTCCTCGAGCGCCGACAGGCAGATGCGCGTCTCCGTGACCAGCGTGCGGTGCATGCGGGAGAGCCGGGGGCTGTCCGCCAGGCGGACGAGCGTCTCGTGGAATTCGATGTCCAGCCCCGTGAGGTTCCGCGCGGTGGCGTTCCCCTCCGCCGCCAGGGCCTCCATGCGGTCCACGATGCCCAGCAGCGCCTCCCCGACCTCGCGGTGCCGGGCCTCGAGTTCGATGATCTTCAGGCACGCCGACCGCTCCACCGCGGTGCGGGCCAGATAGATGTCGGACACGTCCTCCGCGGTCGGCTGCACGACGAAGAGCCCCCGGTTGCGGATGCTGGTCAGCAGGCCCTCCTGCGCGAGCCGCTGCATCGCCTCGCGCAGCGGGCCGCGGCTGACGCCGAGCTGCCGCGCCAGTTCCGCCTCACCGAGCTGCTCGCCCGGCCTGAACTCCCCGTCGCCGATGGCCGCGCGGAGTTTCCGGGCGATGATCTCGGGCGTGGACTCCTGCCGGAGGGGTTCCAAGGGGCTGCGCGCGGGCATGTTCGGTCTTCCGGTTCCGGCCGTCCCGTGGGGGCGGCGTCGATGTTGTCCTGATGCAGACAATCCTACAAGGGAGTCCTCCTCCGCACCACGGAAAGGCCCCGACCGGCGGACCGGTCGGGGCCTCCCCCAGGCGCCGTGAGGGGCACCGGATGGCTACTTGCCGAAGGCGTTCTCCATCGTCGACTTCGGCAACTTCGCGAAGTCCTCACCCGTCACGACCAGCGGTTCGGCGGCCGGAGCCGCCGACGTCCCGACGTTGACCTGCACGGCGATCGCCTTCCCGGTCTCGCCGAGGACGACGGAACCGAAGTAGGTCCCGGTCGACAGGCCCGACCAGGCGGCGTCGATGGTGCTTGTGCCGCCGTTCGTCAGCGCCAGCGGATCCGGGGTGACCGTGAGGTTCCCGGCGTCTCCCTGGAGGGCGACGAAGTCCAGCGACGCCGTGGCCGGCCCGCCGTCGTTCGTCGCATACAGGTTGCCGATGATGTAGTACTGCCCGGGCGCCGGGTTCTTCAGCACGATCTGCTCGGACGCCGAGGCCGTCGCTGCCTGCAGGACCGCTCCCGTCTGGGCGTTGTACAGGGCCAGGTCCCAGTCGTCGGCCTGGTCGTCGGCGTTCACCGCGAACGTGGCGCTGGTGGCGCCGGCCGGGACGGTGACAGGCTTGAAGCCCGTGGAGGCGTTCGAGCCCAGGACCAGGGGCAGGCCCGGGACCTTCTCGATCACGGTGCCGTCCGCCTTGGCGAGGCCGTCGACGGAGAGGTCCACCGTCTTGTCCACGCCGCCGAGCACCTCGATGGAGCCGGAGCCCGCGGCGCCGCCGGAGAACGTGGCGACGCTCGGGGCGACCACGGTCACCGGACGGACGGACACCGGGCTGGTGACCGAGATGCCCCGGCCCTTGCCCGCGAAGTCCCAGGTGAGGGAACCGTGCGTGAACTTCTCCGCCGCTGCGGTGGCGTTCCTGAACGTGACCTTGAAGCTCTTGGTCTCGCCCGGCTTGAACGTCAGCTTGGACGGCGTGACCTTGACGTCGACGCCCGGCACGTTCGCGGACGCCGTGTACTTGCCCGGCACCAGGGCGGTGACGCTGCGGGTCACCGTGATCTCGCCGGCGAGCCCGCCGAGGGCGTAGGACGCGACGTTCATGTCGCGGGCCTGGATCTCGCCGTTGATCAGCGCGTTCCAGTCCTCGACGTCGTGGTCGTAGACCAGGCCGGGGTTGGCCATGGCCTTCGGGTCGACCATGCCGGCGCCCGTGGCGAAGTTGTCCGTGTCGGCGGAGCCGTCGGCGGTCACCGCGTCGTTGGCCGTGGTCATCATGGCGGACTTCACCGCGGCCGGGGACCACAGCGGGTTCTTGCCCAGCATCAGCGCGCCGAAGCCGGCGACGTGCGGCGCGGACATGGAGGTTCCGGACATGAAGCCGTAGTTGTTGCCCGCATAGGCGGCGGGCACGACGCCGGCCAGCACGTTGACCCCCGGGGCGGCGACGTCGGGCTTGAGCAGGTCCGAATTCGCGGCCAGGCTGGGACCGCGCGAGGAGAACGCGGCGATCTGCGGGAACGTGGTCGCCGGCAGGTCGGTGGTGTCCGTGTTGCGCAGGGCCGCCGTGATGCCGGGGTTGGCGGCGATCTGGTCCTTGATCTCCGTGCCGGTGATGTGCACGGTCGGGACTGCGTGCATGTCGGAGTCCTCGGATCCCGCCGTGACATTCACGAGCACCATGCCCACGGCGCCGGCGTCGCCGACCACCGTCGACTTCTCGGCGCGGGCGTTCTCGCCGCGGTCGCAGACGACGATCTTGCCGTCGGCCTTCGCGGGGTCGATGGTGCCGGGCAGGCAGAGGTTCGCCTTGGCGGCGCCGGCGAGCGCGGCGTCGGCCGCGAGCACCAGCTCGGTCTGCTCGACCTCGCGCGGGGCGATCGAGACGCCGCGGTACTTGGTGCCGTCCTCCATCTCGACGGTGCCGTTCAGCCCGCTGGTGAACGTGGCGGCGGCGACGGTGGTCAGCCACGGCGAGGCGTGGTTGACGGTGCTCACGGTGGGGCCGGAGTTGCCGGCCGAGGCGGCGACGAAGACGCCGGCGGCGGCGGCGTTCTTGAAGGCCATGGCGACCGGGTCGACGAAGCTGTTGTTGTTGCCGGAGATCGAGTAGTTCAGCACGTCGACGCCGTCGACGATGGCCGCCTCGATGGCCTGGACGGACGCGGAGCTGTAGCAGCCGCCCGTGTTCGGGTCCTTGTCCTCCCAGCAGACCTTGTAGACGGAGACCTTGGCCGAGGGCGCGACGCCGGAGCCGGACCCGAAGTCGCGGCCGTCGACGACCTGCTTGACGTTGTTGTTTCCCGCGGCGGTCGAGGCCGTATGCGTGCCGTGGCTTCCGATGTCGACCGGGGAGATGACTTCCTCCTCGGCACGGTTGGCCTCGGGGACGTACGTCGTGAAGTCGTCCGCGAAGTAGCGGGCGGAGACCACCTTGTCGTTGCACAGGGAGCCGTCGAAGTCCTCGCCGACCTGGCATTCGCCCTTGAAGGTGGTGCCGTCGGACTTGAGCATGGCGATCTGGCCGTCCGCGGCGCGATACGGCACACCGACGGCCGGGCTGGCGCCCGGCGCCAGGGGCCTGACGGGCGCGCCCGCGAGGAACGCGTTGCCGGGCTCGTAGCCGGTGTCGATGACGCCGACGACGACGCCCTTGCCGGCGAATCCTTCGCCGCCGTAGGTGGTGTCCCACGTGCCGCCCTTGCCGCGGAGCTCCAGGAAATCGGTGGACGAGTAGTCCGGCGCGTACTGGACGTTCTCGGAGACGGACAGGACGTTCTTGTCCTTCGCGAGTTCCGCGGCCTGCTCGGCCGTGAGATCCGCCTGGAACCCGTTGACCGCGGTGGTGAAGGTGCGCTCCGCGGACACGCTCTGGGTGGCCGCGACGGCCTTCTGGCGCTTCTTCAGGTGCGCCTCGTAGGCCTTGACGTTCGGCGCGCGCATGTCCAGCTTCTTGCCCTTGGCCGGCTTCGTCGCCGCGATGCCGGCGACACCGCCGTCGTAGCTGGCGACCGGATCGGCCTTGAGCAGAACGATGTAGTTGCCGTCCTTGAAGGACTCGAGCGCCGGGGGCGCGCTCTCGACGGTATCGGTGAGGGGGGCGCCGACGGCCTGTTGGGCTCCGAGGCCCATCGTGACCAGCAGCGGCAGGCCCATGGCCACCGCGGTGACGGCGCGCCACTTGGGCAGCCGTCCCCCCTGGCCTGAGACGTGATTCATGAGAAGTACCTTTCGTGGGTGCGGTGGCAACGCGTTCGGTGGGAACGCCATCCCCCGCGGCTTACCACGGTGACCCAACTCACACGCGGGGGATATGAAAGGAACCTATCGCAATGTCACCGGAAATGAAATGACTTCTTGACACTTTTGGTCCAATTTCCACAACGTCACACGGCGATGGCCGCGGGCCGGTGCGCGGACAGGTCGCGCGGCGGGATAATGGAGGCATGAGCGCGTCGACGACTCCGGCGACGGCAACGGTCGTCCTCCGGCCCGAGGAGTGGATGCCCCGTGCCGAGAACCACCGGACGCGTGTGGAGCGCTTCGCGGCGCCCTTCGTGGCGCGGCGCATGGCGGGCACGAAGCATCCCGTCGAGGATTTCCTGTTCACCTACTACACGCAGAAGCCCGGCCAGTTGCGGCGGTGGCACCCCGGACCGGGCGTTGTGCTCGCCGGATCCTCCGCCGGGGAGCGGCTCGGGTGGAAGTTCTACCGCGCGGCCGGCCACGACGGCGGCGCGGGAACCGGCGTGGAGCTGGACACCGCGGCCTTCGCGGCGGCGCGCGCCGACGCCGTCGCGTTCGCCCGGACCATCCTCGCGGGCACCGCCCTGCGCCCGGCGCAGTTCTCCTGTTTCGGGCTCCACGAGTGGGCCATGGCCTACCGCTCGGAGGAGAACGGGATCCGCCACGAATACCTCCCCCTGCGCCTCGGCGCGGAGGGCACGGACGAAGTGGTCGAACGGAACCGGATCCGCTGCACGCACTTCGACGCCTTCCGCTTCTACACGCCCCAGGCCACGCCCCTCAACGAGCTCCGCCCCACGCGCGAGACGCAGCGGGACCTGGAGCAGCCCGGCTGCCTGCACGCCAACATGGACCTCTACAAGTGGGCCTACAAGCTCTCGCCGGCGATTCCCAGCGAACTGGTGATGGACTGTTTCGAGCTGGCGTGGGACATTCGAATCATGGACATGCAGGCATCCCCGTACGACCTCGCCGCGTGGGGCCACGAGCCCATCCGGATCGAGACGCCGGCCGGGAAAGCCCGCTACGTCGAGTTCCAGCGGGGCTTCGCCGAACGCTCCCAGGCGCTGCGCGCGCGGCTCCTGGCGGCCGCCGAGGCGATCGGCGACGCGGGCGGGACAAGACCATGACCGGGCCCCGGAAGACCCGGCGGCCCGCCGCGGTCCTGGCCGCGGCGTGGTTCGCCGCCGCCTGCCTGGCGCTCGCCGCCTGCGTCCCGACCACCCCCTCCGAGGAGTCCACGATGACCGACGAACCCGCCACGTCCGCACCCGGCGCCGATCTGCGGGTGTCGCTGCGGCCGGACGGGGAGACCGTGGACGCGGAATACCGGCTGGTGTGCGTCGACGGGGTCCCGGCGGACGGCACCGACCACCCCAACCCGGAGGCGGCCTGCGCGTTCCTGAGCGGGACGGGCCAGCGCGTGCTCACGGCCGTTCCGGCGAAGAACCGGATGTGCACGCAGCAATACGGCGGCCCGCAGGTGGCCGTCGTCGAGGGAACCCTCGACGGCCGGCGCGTGCTGAAGACGTTCTCGCTGCGCGACGGCTGCCAGATCTCCGAGTGGCGCGCCTCGGAGGCGCTGATCGGCCCCGGCAGCGCGGGCGGCGTCTAGCCCGCCGTGTAGCGGTGTTCCGGCCGGCCGCGGCTGCCGTAGCGCAGGTTCAGCCGCAGGTGGCCCGCCTGGGCCAGCTGGGCCAGGTAACGCTGGGCCGTGGCCCGGGAGATGCCCACGACCTCCGCCACCTCCACCACCGTGACCTCGCCCCGGGCCGCGGCGACGGCCTGGAGCACCGACTGCTCGGTCGCGGCCCCGGACGCCGTGGCCGGGTCCTCCCCGGCGAAGAGCGCCTTCAGGGCCTTGTCGATCTCACCCTGGTCCAGCGTGGGCCCGGACGCCAGCACGCGCCGGTAGCGGGCGTAGGCGCGGAGCTTGAGCCCGAGCAGCTTCGGGTCGAACGGCTTCACGAGGTAGGCCAGCGCGCCGCGCCGCAGGGCGGTGAGCACCGTCGCCGGCTCCGCGGCGGCGCTGAGGACCATCGCGTCCACATCGATCTCGCGCAGCAGGTCCAGCCCGGAGCCCTGCGGCAGGTAGACGTCCAGCAGCACCAGGTCCGGGCGCAACTCGGCCACACGCAGCGGGACCAGCCGCGCGTCGTGCACCGGAGGCAGCGCCGTGAAGCCCGGCACGGCGTCGACGTAGCCCGCGTGGAGCGCTGCGACATGGAAGTCGTCGTCCACGATCAGGACCTTGAGGTCTCCGGGGTGCGCCGCCGTCATCGTCTCTCCTCGTCGGTCGTCAGGACTTGCGGGAGCCGCGCGCAGAACACGGCCCCCAGGCCGGGGGGCCTCCCCGGGTCGGCCAGCCAGACGTCGCCGCCGCGCTGCCGGGCGAGCCGCCGCGCGAGCGTGAGGCCCACTCCGTGGCCGTGCGCCGCGTCGCCTCCGCGAAGCGCCGTCGTGGCCCCGTCCGCGAAGACGTCCAGGCCCTCGGGCACCCCGCCGCCGGAATCGGCGACGGCGACGTGCAGCGTCCCGCCCTCGCTGAGCAGATCCACCTCGACCCAGGGCGGTCCCGCCGCCGCGTCCTCCGGGCCCACGGCCGCGACCGCGGCGGTGACCGCGTTGTCCACGAGGTTGCCCAGGACGGCCGTCACGTCCTGGGCGTCCGCGACCCGGCCGAACAGCGCCGTCCCCTCGCCCACGCGCAGGGCGACCCCGCGTTCGTGGGCCTGGACGCCCTTCGCGCCGAGGAACGCCCGGAGGTAGGTGTCGTGGACCGCGGCGAGGTTCTCGACAGGCTCGCGGACCGGGCCGGCGGTAATGACCTCGCCGAGGTAGGAGCGGGCGTCGTCGACGGCCCCGTTCTCCAGCAGCCCCGAGAGCGTGTGCAGGCGGTTGGCGAACTCGTGGCGCTGCACCCGCAGGGCGCCGGCCATCGCCTCGACCGCGTCCAGCTTCGTCCCCAGGCTCTCCATGGCCGTCAGGTCGCGCAACATGACGACGACGCCCAGCTCGCTGCCGCCGCGGCGCACCTCGCGCACGCGCGCCACCACCACGTGGTCCCCCAGCGGCAGCCTCAGCGGCCCGGGCACGCGGTCGGCGATGGCGCGGACCAGGCCCGCCGGCAACCCGGCGTCGCGGTAGTCCCGCCCCACGATGTCCCCGGGCTCGGTCCGCCGCGGCACGCCCAGCAGCTCCCGCGCCGCCCGGTTGCGCACGCTGATCCGGTGATCCGGGCCGATCCCGATGACGCCGTCGTCGACCCCGTAGAGCACGGCCTCCTGGTCCCGGAGCAGCTGGGACATGTCCTCCGGCTCCAGCCCCAGGGTCAGCCGCCGCAGCCGGCGCACCAGCGCCGCGGTGCCGAGCGCCCCGAGCAGGAGCGCGCCGGCCCCGACGCCGAGGACGGGAAGCACCGCCGCGCGGACCTCGCCGGACACCCGGTCCACGGCCAGCCCCAGGCTGACCTCCCCGACGACGGCGGGCGCCGGACCGGCCCCAGGCCCGGCGTCGGGCCCGGCTCCGGGCGCGAACACGGGCACCTTCGCGCGGACGGATTCGCCCAGGGTCCCGCGCTCGAGGGACACCGACTCCTCGCCGCCGAGGGCCGCCGGGTCCGTGCTCACCAGCCGCCCGATCTCCGCCGGGTTCGGGTGCGAGAGCCGGTAGCCCCGGTCCTCCGTGACCACCACGAACAGCGCTCCCGTGGCGGACCGGACGTCCTCCGCGCCCGCCTGGAGGGGCCCGGCGCGCAGCGCCTCCTCGTCCAGGTCCTCCAACTGCGCCTGGTCCGCGACGGCCCGGCGCAGCCCGTCGTCCGCCGCGACCGTCCGCGCGATGGCGAGCGCCTCCCGTTCCGCGTGGTCGTGCACGCGGGCGGTCGCCTGCCAGGCGGCCGCGGCGACGCACAGGCCGATCACGACGGCGACCAGTCCGAACTGCAGCGCCATCAGGCGGCGGACGAACGATCCCGGGCGCCGGCTGGTCTTCACCCCCACAGTCTAGTTCCCGGTGAGCAGAATGCACTTAAACAGCGCAATGGGCAGATTCGGGCGAAGCAATCACAAACGCGCCCCCGCCGGGCAGCGTCCGTAGCGTGGTGCGTCACGGCGTCGTGGGTCACAGGCCACTGTGCCCCGCGCCACACACCCCGTCCATCCCCGGACCTCAACGTCGAGGAGAACACCCATGCTGGTCATCCTTGGATTCGCGATGGTCGCCACCTTCATGGCGCTCATCATGACCAAACGCCTCACGCCACTGCTGGCGCTCATCATCGTCCCCACCGTCTTCGGCCTGTTCGCCGGGGCCGGGCTGGGCATCGGGGACATGGTCCTCGAGTCGATCGCGGACATGTCCTCCACGGCCGCCCTGCTCATGTTCGCCATCATCTACTTCGGCCTCATGATCGACGTCGGGCTGTTCGACAAGCTCGTCGCCGGGATCGTGCGGCTCGTCGGCCACGACCCCGCAAAGGTCGTCCTGGGCACGGCGATCCTCACCGGCATCATCTCGCTGGACGGCGACGGCTCCACCACCTTCATCGTGGTCACCGCCGCCCTGCTGCCGGTCTACCAGCGGCTGGGCCTGAGCCCCGTGGTGCTGACCTGCGTCGCCGGCCTGACCAACGGCACCCTGAACATCGTCCCGTGGGGCGGCCCGACCGCCCGCGCGGCCGCGGCCCTCGGCGTCGACGCGTCCGACGTCTTCGTCCCCATGATCCCCGCCCTGGCGGTTGGCCTGGCGTTCGTCCTGGCCTTCGCGTGGCTGCTCGGCGTCTCCGAGCGCCGCCGCCTGCAGCGCGAGGACCCGCTGCGCTGGGGCGCCGAGAACCGCCGCGGCGGCAAGCGCGCCGACGGGACGGCGGCGGATGGCGGAACCACCGCGTCCAGCGGCGTCTCCGGCACCCGGCCCGGGCCGGGCGCCGCGGGCTCCCGGCCCGCGCCGGGCGGCGCCCTGCGCGAGCCGTCGGGCGGCGTCGCCGTCCTCGAACGCGACGACGACGCCCCGTCCCTGGACGGGCTCGCCGACACCGTGCTGGACCCGAACCGCCCGACCCTGCGCCCCAAGCTGTTCTGGTTCAACCTGTCCATGACGGTCGCAATCATGGTCCTGCTGGTTCTCGACGTGCTGCCCCTGCCGTACCTGTTCATGGTCGGATCCGCCATCGCGCTGGTCGTGAACTTCCCCCGGGTCTCCGACCAGGCGAAGATGCTCACCTCGCACTCGTCCTCCGTGATCGCCGTGGTCTCCATGGTGCTGGCCGCTGCCGTGCTGACCGGGGTCCTCTCCGGCACCGGGATGGTCGACGCGATGTCGCAGTGGCTGGTCGCGGTGATCCCCGACAGCATGGGCCCCTACCTGGCCGTCATCACGGGGCTGATCAGCATCCCCGCCACGTTCTTCATGAGCAACGACGCGTTCTACTTCGGGATCCTGCCGGTCCTGACCGAGACGGGCGCCCACTACGGCATCCCCGCCGTGGACATGGCGCGCGCCTCCATCACGGGCCAGCCCGTGCACATGCAGTCCCCGCTGGTCCCCGCGATCCTGCTGCTCGTCTCGCTCGCCGGCGTCGACCTGGGCGACCACCACAAGAAGGTGCTCTGGCGCGCGCTGATCGTCTCGCTGGTCATGCTCGCCACGGGCGTGCTGGTCGGCGCCATCGGCTTCGGCTAGAGACCCGACGCCGCACCACCACCCACCAGCGCGGCCCACGACGCCGCGGGAACAGGAAGACGCACCGTGTCAAACCTCTACACCACCACCGAGTCCCCGTCGCCCCGCGCGCACGTCGTCGCCGAGTCGCCCGGCGTCGACGCGGCCCCGTCCGCGATTGTCGTCGCGTCGCTGCGCGGCGACCCGGGGCACGCGGTCCTCGACGAGGCCGTGTGCGAGGCCGTGTTCCGCGGGACGCGCGACCAGCCCGCCGCCCTCCACGTGGTGTCCTTCGTGACGGACCAGTCGGCGACCCCTGGGCGCGGGGAGTCGGCGGAGGCCCGCGAGATCGCCCGGCAGCTCGAGGAGGCCGGGATCGAGTACCGCGTCTACGGCGCCTCCGCCGAACCCGTGGACCAGGTGCTGGCGCTCGTGGAGGCGACGCGGGCGCAGCTGCTGGCGATCTCCGTGCGCAAGCGCTCCCCGATGATGAAGCTGTTCCTGGGTTCGGTGGCCCAGCAGCTGATCCTCGAGGCCCCCTGCCCCGTGCTCGCCGTCAAGTAGCCCCGACGGGTCGCGCCGGGTCACACGCCGGCACCGCCGAGGCGGTGCCGGCGTCGCCGTGGGACCATGTCCCCAGAAGGGGGAGCCCATGGAATTTTTGATACTGCTGGTGGGGCTGCTGCTGGGGACGGTGCTGCTCGCGGGGATCGGCGAGCGCATCCGCCTCCCCTACCCCGTGCTCATGCTGGTCTTCTCCGCCCTGGTCGCGTTCCTGCCCTTCCTGCCCGAGGTCCACATCGACCCGGAGCTCATCCTTCCCCTCTTCCTCCCGCCGCTGCTCTACGCGGCGGCGCAGCGCAGCTCCTGGTCGGTGTTCCGCCTCCGGTGGCGCTCGCTGGTGCTGCTGGCCGTGGCGCTCATCGTCGTCACGGTCGCCGTCGTCGCCGGCATCTCCTGGCTGATGGTCCCCGCGCTGGGGCTCCCCGCCGCCATCGCGCTCGGGGCCATCGTCGCGCCGCCGGACCCGGTGGCCGTCGAGTCGGTCGCCGGCAAGGTGAAGATGCCGCGCCGCCTGATCACCGTCCTGCAGACCGAGGGCCTGTTCAACGACGCGATGGCGATCGTCATCTTCCAGGCCGCCGTGGCCGCCGCCGTCAGCGGCGGAGAGGTCGGCTGGGAGGTAGCCCCGCGCTTCCTCGTCGGCGCCGCGGGCGCCGTCGTCCTGGGGCTCGGCATGGCCTGGCTCGTCGGCTCGCTCAACCGCTTCGTCCCGAATCTCGTGGCGCGCTCCGCCTCCACCCTCGTCGCGCCCTACGCCGTCTACCTGCTGGCCGAGGAGCTGCACTTCTCCGGCGTCGTCGCCGTCGTCGTCACGGCGCTCGAACTGGGCCGCCGGGCCCGCCCGCAGGACTCCGAGGAGCGGCTGACAAGGACGTCCTTCTGGGACGTCGTGGAGCTGTTGACCACCGGCGTCGCGTTCGGGCTGATGGGCATCGAGATGCGCTACGTGATCGAGGACGAGGGCGCCGACATCCTGGGGTTCGTCCCCGGCATCGCGGCCGTCTGCGGCGCCGTGCTGGCGGTGCGCTACCTCTGGATGTTCGCGCTCTACCGGTTCGGCGGCGCGGAGAAGCGGAACCGGACGCCCGGTTCGCCGCGGGAGGTGCTGGTGCTCACCTGGTGCGGGATGCGCGGCCTCGCGACGCTGGCCCTCGCCCTCGCGCTGCCGGCCACCACGCTGGCCGGGGAGCCGCTGCCCGGCCGGAACTTCATTGTCGCCTGCGCCTGCGCCGTCCTGATGGTCACCCTGGTCGGTCCCGGCCTGACGCTCCCGTGGCTGATGCGCGCCCTGCGCCTGCCCAGCGACCACGCGGCGTCGGAGCGCAACGAACGCCACCTCGCCCGCCGCGCCGAGAAGGTGGCGCTGGAGGCCATGAGGCGCTCGCCGGCGGCCACGCGCCTGCCCGCGGAGCGGCGGAACACGCTGGCCCGCCGCATGTCCTCCCTGCACACCCTGCTCGAGTCCGACTTCGAGCAGGACCCGGAGAAGATGCTCAGCCTCAAGTCGACCCTCGAGGTCATGGACGAGGTGCAGCGAGACGCCTTGAACGCCGCCCGCCAGGAGATGCTCTCCGCCCGCCGGGAACCCGGCGTGGACCCCGAGGCGGTGGACCGGGTGCTGCGCCGGCTCGACCTGCGCACGGTGACCCTGGACCCCCGCCACCACCACTAGGGACCGCGGCTACCGCCCGTCGAGGTAGTACCAGCGCCCGCCCTCGCGGACGAAGCGCGAGGTCTCGCGCTGCGTGCCGCGCCCGGAGTCGTCCCGGTAGTGCGCGGCGAACTCGACGAGGCCGTCCGCGTCGAACGGGCCGCCCGCCTCGCGGCGCAGGATCTCCAGCCCCGTCCAGGCCACGCCGTCGTCGAGCCGAAGCCCCGCGGGCCGCGTGGACGCGTGCCACGTGGCCAGGAGGTAGTCCGGCCGCCCGGCCGCGAACGCGGAGAAGCGCGAGCGCATCAGGGCCTCCGCGGTCGCCGGCCAGACGCCCTCGGCGAATCCGGCGTGGAAGGCGCCGCAACAACGGCCGTAGGTCTCCCCGGAGAGGCACGGGCAGCGCCCGGCGGCCGGGGGTCCCCCGGCGGGCGGTCCGCCGTGTTGGGCTAACGGCGTCGATGGTCCGGCGTCGCGGCGGTTCGCCACCTCGGCGCCGGCCTAGGCGCCGGCCCGGGGCCCCGGAGCGGCGTGCTTGGTGTGGGCGGTCCGATGGTGCGCCTTGCGCCGGTCGCTCTCGCGCTTGTGGATGACCAGGCGGACCAGGCCGGCCGTCACGGCGGCCGCCATGATGGGCAACAGCAGGGACGGGGGGCCCTCGCGGGGCTCTGAGCGCGCCGGTTTCTTCGCCATGGGAACACCATACGGCGGGACGGTGGCCCGCGTCACGCCCGCGATCCGGCGGTCCGCAAGCCGGTAGACTGGGCGGGCAAGCTCGCGGAGCGCCATCCTCCCCCGGCGTGAGACGGCACCTCCGCAGGCGTTTAACCAGACCTCGCGCACAGGAGACCCCGGATGCCCCGGATCGTTGTTGATGTTATGCCCAAGCCCGAAATCCTCGACCCGCAGGGCAAGGCGATCGTCGGGGCGCTCCCCCGGCTCGGCTTCGACGCCTTCAGCGGCGTCCGCCAGGGCAAGCGGTTCGAGCTGACCGTCGAGGGCGAGGTCACCGAGGCGGTCCTGGAGCAGGCGCGCTCCGCCGCCGCGACACTGCTGTCCAACCCGGTCATCGAGGACGTCGTCAACGTCGAGGTCGTCGCGGACTAATGACCCCCACCGACCTCCCCCTGATCGGCGACTACTCGCCCGCGCCCGGCGCCGCGCTCTCCGGCGCGCGCATCGGCGTCGTCACCTTCCCCGGCACCCTCGACGACCGCGACGCGGCGCGCGCGGTCCGCCTCGCCGGCGGCGAGCCCGTCATGCTGTGGCACGGCGACTCCTCGCTCGGCGACGTCGACGCCGTCGTCATCCCCGGCGGCTTCTCCTACGGCGACTACCTGCGTGCCGGGGCGATCGCCCGCTTCGCGCCGATGATGTCCCGGATCATCGACGCCGCGAACTCCGAGGCCCGCCTCCCGGTCCTCGGCATCTGCAACGGCTTCCAGATCCTCACCGAGTCCCACCTGCTCCCGGGCTCGATGATCAAGAACGACCACCTGAAGTTCATCTGCCGGGACCAGGTGCTGCGGGTGGAGAACAACGCCACCGCGTGGACGGGCGCCTACGCCGCCGGCCAGGAGATCACGGTGGTCCTGAAGAACCAGGACGGCCAGTACGTCGCGGACGAGAAGACCCTCGACGCCCTCGAGGCCGAGGGGCGCGTGGCACTGCGCTACGTCGGCTGGAACCCGAACGGCTCGCGCCGCGACATCGCGGGCATCTCCAACGCCGCGGGCAACGTCGTGGGGCTCATGCCGCACCCCGAGCACGCCGTCGAGGCCGGCTACGGCCCCGACCACACCGGAACCGACGGGCTGGGGTTCTTCACCAGCGTCCTGACCACCCTCGTTGGAGGCACGAAGTGAGCCAGCAGTTCAACATCGACACGGTCGAGCACGCCGCGGCCACGCCCGAGACGGAGCTGCCGTGGGCGGAGCTCGGCCTGAAGCGCAACGAGTTCGACGAGGTCGTCAAGGTCCTGGGCCGCCGCCCGACCGCCGCGGAACTGGCCATGTACTCCGTCATGTGGTCCGAGCACTGCTCCTACAAGTCCTCCAAGAACCACCTGCGCCAGTTCGGCGACAAGGTGACCGAAGAGATGAAGAAGGACATGCTGGTGGGCATCGGCGAGAACGCCGGCGTGACCAACCTGGGCGACGGATGGGCCGTCACCTTCAAGATCGAGTCGCACAACTCCCCGACGATGGTCGAGCCGTTCCAGGGCGCGGCCACCGGCATCGGCGGCATCGTGCGCGACATCATCTCCATGGGCGCCCGCCCGGTCGCGGTCATGGACCCGCTGCGCTTCGGCGCCATCGACCACCCGGACACCGCGCGCGTCATCCACGGCGCGGTGGCGGGCATCGGGGCCTACGGCAACTCCCTGGGCCTGCCGAACATCGGCGGCGAGGTGGTCTTCGACTCCGTCTACCAGGGCAACCCGCTGGTCAACGCCTTGGCCGTGGGCGTCATGCGCCACGAGGACATCCGCCTGGCCAACGCCTCGGGCAAGGGCAACAAGGTGGTCCTCTTCGGCGCGCGCACCGGCGGCGACGGCATCGGCGGCGCTTCCGTGCTCGCCTCGGAGTCCTTCGACGACACCAAGCCGTCCAAGCGCCCGGCCGTGCAGGTCGGCGACCCGTTCGCCGAGAAGGTGCTCATCGAGTGCTGCCTCGAGCTGTTCAAGGGTTCGCTCGTCGAGGGCATCCAGGACCTCGGGGCCGCGGGCATCTCCTGCGCCACCTCGGAGCTGGCCTCCAACGGCGACGGCGGCATGGAGGTCGAGCTGACGTCCGTGCTGCTGCGCGATCCCACCCTGACGCCGGGCGAGATCCTCATGTCCGAGTCCCAGGAGCGCATGATGGCGGTGGTCTCCCCGGAGAACATCGAAGCCTTCGAGGCCGTCATGGACAAGTGGGCCGTCGAGTACTCCTGGCTCGGCGAGGTCACCGACACCGGCCGGCTGATCATCAAGTGGGACGGCGTGGTCATCGTCGACGTGGACCCGCGCACCGTGGCGCACGACGGACCGGTCTACGACCGCCCGTACGCCCGCCCCGAGTGGCAGGACCGGCTGCAGGCCGACACCTTCAGGTCCTCGGCCGCCGGCGCCGACCTGCCCTCCACCGGCGAGGAGCTCAAGGCCGCCGTGCTGGAGCTCATGGCCTCCCCCAACATGTGCTCCAAGGACTGGGTGACAAACCAGTTCGACCGCTACGTCGGCGGCAACACCGCGCTGTCCGCTCCGGACGACGCCGGGGTGATCCGCGTGGACGAGGAGACCGGGCTCGGCGTCGCGCTGGCCACCGACGCCAACGGGCGCTACACGTTCCTGGACCCGTACCTCGGCGCGCAGCTGGCGCTGGCCGAGTCCTACCGCAACGTCGCCACCTCCGGCGCCGTGCCGATGGCGGTCTCCGACTGCCTGAACTTCGGCTCCCCCGAGGACTCCGACGTCATGTGGCAGCTCGCCGAGGCCATCCGCGGCCTCTCCGACGCCTGCATGGAGCTCGGCGTCCCGGTCACCGGCGGCAACGTCTCGCTCTACAACCAGACCGGCTCCACGCCGATCCACCCGACCCCGGTGGTGGCGATGCTGGGCAAGTTCGACGACGTCGCCCGCCGCACGCCGTCGGGCTGGCGCGACGACGCGGACGGCCAGGCGATCTACCTGCTGGGCGCCACGCGCGACGAGCTCGACGGCTCCGAGTACGCGAACCTGCGCGGGCACCTCGGCGGCCTGCCGCCGCGCGTGGACCTGGCGGCGGAGAAGACGCTCGGCGCGATCCTGGTCAACGCGTCGCGCGACGGCATGGTCGACTCCGCGCACGACCTCTCCGAGGGCGGGCTGGCGGCGACGCTCGCCGAGATGGCACTCCGCCACGGCGTCGGCGCGCGGGTCGCGCTGGACGACCTGTGCGAGCGCGACGGCGTCGATGCGTTCACCGCGCTGTTCTCCGAGTCGCAGGGCCGCGCCGTCGTCGCGGTGCCGCGCTCCGAGGAGGTCCGGTTCAACGACATGGCGACCGCGCGCAACTACCCCGTGGTGCGCCTCGGCGTCGTGGACACGCAGTCCGACGCCCTGGAGGTGCAGGGGCAGTTTGCGCTGGACCTCGCCGAGCTGCGGGCCGCCCACGAGGCGACGCTGCCGAAGTACTTCTAGGCGCTTCGGAGATACGGTGAGGGGCGCCCCGGCAACCGCCGGGGCGCCCCTCGCGCGTCGGTGCGGCGCGGTCGACCGCCGCCGCGCGCCGACGTCTGGTGTGATGGTGCCATGCGCATCACACGCCTTCTCGCGGCCCTGCTGCTCGCCGCCACCCTGTCGGCCTGCGCTGGACCCGCCGCGCCGTCGATCCCGGTGGACGAGGGGCTCGTCACCGGAGACCTGGCGGCCGACCTCGTCGCCACCGGCGTGCCCGCAGACGCCGCCGGGGACCGGGACACCATCGACTGGCACACCGCGGCGGTGTGCGGGTCCTCGACGGCGCGCGGCGACGGTGCGGAGACCGACTTCGCTGTCGCCGTCCGCGAGAAGCTGAGCGACGCGGGCATCGCGGCGGACACCCTGCGCGTCTTGGCGGCGTACGGCTGCCCCGAGCGCGGCGCGGCGCTCGAGACCGCCATCGCGGAGTCGGACGCCGCGGGGAACTGACCCGGTGTGCGCCGCCCGCACCGGCTTTGCCACCGGTCCGGTCGTGCTGGCAGAATGGAGGTGTCCGCGGCGGAACGCCGTGGGCCTTTTTCGTATCCGCACTCCCGTAGAAGGAACCGATGTCCACTCCCGGTGACAGTCCGGGGCACAGTCCGTGCCCCCCGCCGACGCGCGTCCACGCGCCCGGATATTCCGGTGGGGGGTGTAGTCGTTGGAAGTAGTCTCGATCCTCATCGGCCTGGTGCTCATTGCGGCCTGCGGCCTGTTCGTCGCCGCCGAGTTCTCCCTCATCACGGTCAACCGGAACACCGTCCGTGACGCCGCAGCGGCCGGCGACAAGAAGGCCGCGGGGGTGCTGAAGGGCCTCAACACGCTCTCCACCCAGCTCTCCGGCGCCCAGTTGGGCATCACGCTGACGAACCTTGGCATCGGGTTCCTGGCCGAGCCGGCCATCGCGGAACTCGTGGTCGGCCCGCTGACGGACGCCGGACTCGCCGAGCCGGTCGCGCGCTCCGTGTCCATCACCATCGCGCTGGTCCTGGCCACGGTGCTGACCATGGTCTTCGGCGAGCTGGTCCCGAAGAACCTCGCGATCGCCCGGCCGCTGGCCACCGCTCGCGCCGTCACCGGCTTCCAGCGCGGGTTCAGCACCGCGACCAAGCCGCTGCTGGTCTTCTTCAACGGAACCGCCAACAGGATCGTCCGCGCCCTGGGGATCGAACCCCAGGAGGAGCTCGCCTCGGCACGCTCCGCGGAGGAGCTGACGGTGCTGGTCCGCCACTCCGCCCGCCAGGGCGTCCTGCCCGAAGAGACCGCCGAGCTCATCCAACGCTCCTTCGCGTTCGGTTCCCGGCGCGGCCACGACGCGATGACGACCCGCACGCGCATGGTGGTCCTGGCCCCGGACCAGAGCGTCCAGCACATGCTCGACACCGCGGCGGCCACCGGCCACTCGCGTTTCCCGGTCATCGAACCCGGCTCGCACCAGGTGCTCGGCATCGTGCACATCCGCCGCGCCCTGGCGGTCCCGTTCCCCGACCGGCCGGACACTCCCGTGTCCGAGGTCATGGACGCCCCCACGCTCATCCCGGACACTGTCGAGCTCGATGACCTCATGGACACCCTGCGCTCCGGCGGCCTGCAGATGGCGGTGCTGATCGACGAGACCGGCGACGTCGCCGGCCTGATCACGCTCGAGGACCTCGTGGAGGAGCTCGTGGGCGAGGTCGTGGACGAACACGACCCCGACGACGACAGCAGCGAACGCCTGCCCTTCGGGGTTTGGCGGCTCGACGGCGCCCTGCGGCCCGACGAGGCGACCGCTGTGCTCGGCCACCGGATCCCCGAGGGAACCGAGTACGACACCCTCGCCGGCTTGGTGACCCTCCACCTGGGCCGCATCGCCGAACCCGGCGACACGGTCGAACTGGCCACCGAGCGCCACCACGACCAGCCCGCGGCGACAGTGGAGCTCCGCGTCGAGGAAATGGACGGCGCGCGGATCGCCAAGATCCTCGCCACCGCCACACCACGCGACAACGAAGAGGAGGGGACCCGCTAGTGGATGCCACCGGAATCATTCTGACCATCGTCCTGCTGGCCGCGAACTTCTTCTTCGTCGGCGCCGAATTCTCCCTCATCGCCGCGCGGCGCAGCATCATCGAGCCCAAGGCCCAGGCCGGCGGCCGGGCCGCGAAGACCACCCTGTGGGCGATCGAGAACGTCTCCCTGATGATGGCCGGCGCGCAGTTGGGCATCACGGTCTGTTCCCTGGCCCTGGGCTACGTCACCAAGCCCATGGTCGTGTACGCGCTCGAGGGGCCCTTCACCGCGTGGGGCGTCCCCCAGGGGTGGATCGACCCCATCGCCTACGCCATCGCGCTGTCCGTGGTGACCTACCTGCACGTGGTGCTGGGCGAGATGGTGCCCAAGAACATCGCGCTGGCCGGTCCCGAGCGGATGGCGCTGGTCCTGGGCCCGGCGCTCGTCGTCGTCGTCAAGATCCTGCAGCCCCTGCTGTGGGTGATGAACGCGATGGGCAACTCCATCCTGCGCCTGTTCAAGGTCGAACCGAAGAACGAGGTCGCCAGCGCCTTCACCCGCGACGAGGTCGCCGGGCTGGTGGAGGAATCCCGCGAAGGCGGGTTCCTCGACCGGCAGGACGAACGCCTCCTGCTCGGCGCCCTCACCTTCGAGGAGCGCTCGGTCGAAAGCATCGTGATCCCGCTGGGGAAGGTGACCACACTGCCGACCGGCTGCACCCCGGAGCAGATCGAAAGCGTGGCCGCCAACGGGTTCTCCCGCTTCCCTGTCCAGTCCCACGCCGGTGAACTCGACGGGTACGTGCATGTGAAGGACCTCCTCGGCCTCGGCGCTGCGGAACGGACCAGGCCGCTGCCGGGAAGCCTCGTCCGGCCGCTGCCGCGCGTGGACCTCAATGACGCCCTGCGCGCCTCCCTGCACCGCATGCAGCGCGAGGGCGCGCACCTGGCGCTGGCCGTCGACAAGGCGGGACAGCCCTACGGGATCGTGACCCTGGAGGACATGCTCGAGGAACTCGTCGGCCAGATCCGCGACGACAGCCGGTCGCCGAACACCGCGTAGCCCTCTCGGACCGCGCGTCGCGGGCCGTCCCACCCGGATTCGTCCAGGCGGGACGGCTCGCCCCGTCGGCGCCGGGGCCCGGGGCATGCCGGGCCCCGGTGCGGTCCACCACCGGCCCTCCCCGGACGGGGTCCCGACGCACCGCCCCAACACAACGAACGGGTCACCGATGCTTCCGCCGGAGGGCGGAGCCGGCGCGTCGACCGGTACCTTGGGAACATGGAGAACGTGGTTCTCGTGGGTGTCGATGGTTCCGCCGAGAGTCGGGAGGCGGCGGGCTGGGCCACGGCCGAGGCCGCTGCCCGCGGCTGGCCCCTTCTGTTCGCCAACGCCTGCCCGCAACCCGTGGTCGCCGACCCCTTGGTCGAAGCCGCCTACCTCCTTGCCACGGGACGCGCCGCCGAGCCGATGTTCGCGGATCTCGCCGCCGCCGCCAGGGCCCTGGGTGTGGTGGCGGAGTGCCGCGTCCTGAGGGGATCCGCCAGCGACGTGTTGGTGCGGCTCTCGGCCAGGGCCGGGCTGAACGTCGTCGGACGCAGGCCCCGGGCCGGCCTCCCGTCGCGTCTGGGCAGCGTTTCCTCCACCCTGGCGGCGCACTCCCACTGCCCGACGGCCGTCATCCCTTACCGTCCGCCGTCCGTCGGGCACCGGGACGGCGCCGTCTCTCGGTCCATGTTCGCCGGCCACGTCGTGGCGGCCGTGGAGCCCGGTCCTTCGGCGTCGGAGGTGCTGACGGCCGCCGCCGATCTGGCGCAGCGCCACGGACTGGTCTTGAGCGCGCTGACGGTCGATTCCACCGGCGACCGGGATCACGTTCCCTACCCGGCCGGCCACCTAACCCGGATCGGTCGCCAATATCCGGGGCTGGAATGCGGCTTCCACTCCCTGTCCGGCAGGCCCTCCCACGAGATCGCGCAGGTTGCGCGTCACGCGTGGATGCTGGTCGTCGGAACGCGCGGCTTCAGTGGCCTGTCGGGAATAGTGCACGCATCGGTCAGTCAGGCGCTGCTGCAGCATGCGTCGTCGCCGGTTCTGGTGGTGCCGCACGCGGCCAGCGAAAGGTAACGGGTGTAGCGATCCCCCGTGGTCCGGGCACGCGCGGCGGTCAGGCGACGGCGGCGCCGAGTCGGGACCGGAGGTGGGGCACGCCGGGTCCGTCGAGGTCCTCCAGATAGGCCTCGCGGCCGGCCATCGCCATGACCAGCGCGAGGGTCGGACCGGTGACCAGGGGTCCGGTCCCGCTCGCGAACGGCCCGTCGTCCGCCTGCAGGCGCAGGCCGGCGGCGCGGGTGCGGCTGTCGACCGTGAAGTTGCGGCGCGCGTAGAACTCGGCGACGGGCGTCAACGCCTCGACGCGCGGCACGCGCGGGATCCCGAGAGGGCGGCGGATGTCCTGCGCGTGCACCACCACCTCCCCGAGGTACGCGGCCGTGTCCCGGGACGGCGCGACGCTGCTCCCGACCACCGCGCGGAAACGATCCAGGGTCTCGTCCGGGGTGCCGCCGCGATGCTCCTCGAGCCGGCGGCGGTTGTGCACGTCGGGGCGGAAACGCGCGCCGGCCATGCTGCGCACCCACCGCCACCCGTTCAGGCTCGCCGCGGCCGTGAGGTGGGCGACGACCTGCTCCACGTCCCACCCACCGCAGAGGCTCTCCCGGCGCCACTGCCCCGGGCCCAGGCCCGCCAGGTCCTCCGCCAGCGCGGCGCGTTCGGCGTGCGCCAGGGCCCACAGGCGGTCGTCCTCGGGTTTTCCCATGGGGTGCCCCTCCTCGGTTCCCCGCCGAGTCTTCCACCGTCCGGCCGCGGGCGCTACAGGTCCCCCACGATGACGACGTCGAGCCGGCGGGGCCCGTGGACGCCCTCGACGCGCTCGAGTTCGATGTCACTGGTGGCGCTGGGTCCGGAGATCCACGTCTGCGGGCGCGTGGGGTCCAGCCGCGGCAGGGCCTCGGGGAGGATCTGGACGATCGAGGACGCGGCAACCACGCAGATGTGTTGGTCCGGGATCAGGCTGATGGCACGCCGGCCCTGGTCCGGGCCGCCGTCGAGCACGATCGTGCCGGGCTCGGCGACGGACACCGTGCTGGAGGTCAGCACCGCGTCGGTCGCGTCCAGCTCGGCCACGCCGAGCGGCGCGTCCGGGCCGACTTCCGCGCGCTCGACGCCCGCTTCCACGTGCTGCTGTCCTCGCTGGGCGGCAACGCGGTCATCGAGGCCATGATGGAGTCGATCCGGCTGTCCATCAGCGACTACGTGGCCGAGTCGATCCGCAGCGACGAGGCGTGGGAACCCGTCGCGGAGGTGCTCCGCGGGCAGCACCACGGCATCCTCGCCGCCTTCTCCGCCGGGGACGGCCGACGGGCCGCGCGGCTGCTCCACGAGCACATCGAGTGGTTCCACGCCGAAACCCACGGCTGAGGCGCAGGTCTGGCGGGACGAGGCGGGGCAGCCTCACCGCCCCCGCGTCACCGCGCACGCGCCCGGCCCCGCGAGAGGTTTCGCCGGTGCAGGGCCACCGCGAGGATGATCAGCGGAACGTGGATCGCCGGGAGGTTCCCCGCCAGCCACCGCGGCAGGTAGATGTCGGTGACGGATCCCGTTCCGTCGCCGAGGTTCCGCGCGACCGCCGTCAGGGGGCAGCGGAATCCGTTGGCCGCGAACACCGCCGTCTCCAGGGCCACGACGGCGGCCGCGAGCCCGGCCCGCCGGTCAGACCGGCCCCGGAGGCCGACGAACAGGACGTAGACCATGCAGGCCTCGATCGTGAACCACGCCAGCGTGTGGACCAGCTTCACCGCGGTGAGCAGCATGCCGCGTTCCTCCATGCCCCCATGATCGGGCACGGCGACGCATCCGTCGATGCCGTCCATCCCGACTCCTTGCCCCCCGGAGCCGGTCGACGGGGAGTCGGCGATGCCGCCGATGGTATCGCGGCGGCCGGGAGCCCGCCGGGTGGTTCCCGGCCGCCGACGCGGCTACCGGTAGTCGGCCAGCAGGTCCTTCATCACCTCGATCTCCGCCTTCTGGTCCTCGATCATCTTCGACGCGAAATCCACGACGTCTTGGTTGGTGCCGTTGGCGACCTCCCGCTCCGCCATCTGGACGGCCCCCTGATGGTGGACGATCATGTGGGTGAGGAAGACCCGGGCGGCCTCGTCTCCCTCCGCCGCCTCGAGTTCGGCGATACCGCGCTCGCCTGCCATTCCGCGCATCTGGCCCCGCCCGGACCCGGCCGGCAGGGTGGGCTGGCCCCACTCGGAGAGCCAGGATTCCATTTGCTCGATCTCGGGTTCCTGGGCGGCCTTGATCTTGTTGGCGAGGTCCACGATGGGTTCGTCGATGCCGCTCTTGGCGAGCACGATGTCGCTCATCTGCACGGCCTGCTCATGGTGCGGGATCATCATCCGCACGAACATCGTGTCCGTGGGGGTCCGGGTGCGGGAGGAGTTCCCGGGCATGGCGCCCATGCTCGAGCCTCCCATCATCGAGCTGCCGGGGGCAGCGGATTCGGTGGCCGCCCCGGTAACCGGCGATTCGGTGGCCGGCGGCTCGGTGACCGGCGGCTCGGAGGCCACGGTTCCTGTGGTCGCCGATTCAGTGGCGCCGGGATCGGTGCCACCGCCGGTGCAGCCGGTGAGGATCAGCCCACCCGCCAGGAAGGTGGCGGACAGCGCGGTGCGGTTTTTCGACATGTCAAACATTGCGGGTTCCTTAGTTCGTTGCGTCAATTCTTCGACACCGTCCCGCGTCGGGACGGGCTGGTGGGCCTGAGGGCCCGGCAAGACGGGCGCTGTTTCCTACGTCCGGCTGATCGAAAGCCGTAGCAACGACGGTCGCGGCGCAGCCCGGGACGCCGGCGCCGGGCGCGCGGACGGCACGGTCGGGACCCGTCCCGGAGCCGGTCGGAAGGCGCGTGCGGCGAGGTGCAGGAGCACCGGGCCGGCGGACAGGGCCATCGCGCACATCCCCGCCATGGCCATCTCCAGGTGGCAGCCGCCCACGCAGGCGCCGCCGGAATCACCGAACGTCCAGGGCGCGGCGGGCTGGTGCTGGCCGGTCGCCGCATCGGCCGCCGGTTCGCCCGCCCCGGCGTGCGCCGGGAGGGGTGCCCCGCGATGCACGGCAGCGGACGCGGACACGTGGCCGGCGGTCTGGTGCGGCACCCGGTGGTCGACGCCGAGGGTGTGCATGCCGAGCAGGCCCAGCACCAGGACCGCCAGCCCCAGGACGAGGGGAAGGAGCCTGCGCGGGGCCGTGCCGCGGTATCGGCGGTGCGGGTCCATGACCTGCTCCTCTCCCGTCGGGCGGTTGGCGGCCCGGTTGTCCGTGCCGTCGGGTGTCGGCGCTAGCCGATGCGTGCGGGGTCCAGGTCGATCCGGCGCAGCAGCTGCGCGTTCAGCGCCACCACGATGGTCGAGACCGACATCAGGACCGCGGCCACGGCCGGGGACATCACGACCCCGGCGAACGCCAGCGCGCCGGCCGCGACCGGCACCGCGACGACGTTGTAGCCGGTCGCCCACACGAGGTTTTGGATCATTTTGCGGTAGCTGGCCCGCGACAGGTCGATCATGGACAACACCGCACGGGGGTCGTTCCCGGCCAGCACGACGCCGGCGGACTCCATGGCGACGTCGGTGCCCGCGCCGATCGCGATGCCCACCTCGGCGCGCGCGAGGGCCGGCGAGTCGTTCACGCCGTCTCCAACCATCGCGACCCTGAGCCCGCGCCGCTGGAGTTCGTGGACCTTCGTGTCCTTGTCCCGCGGAAGCACTTCGGCGAACACCTCGTCGATGCCCAGGTCCTTGCCGACGGCGTCGGCCACCTGGCGGGCGTCGCCGGTCACCAGCGCGACCTTCACCCCGCGGCGTTGCAGCGCCTTGACCGCGGCCCGGGATTCGGGACGGACCCTGTCCTCCAGCGCCAGCGCGCCGATGATCCGCCCCTCCCGGACGACGTGGAGCACGCCCGCCCCGCGCGCCATCCATCCCGTGGCGGCCTCGCGGAGTTCCTCCGGCGTCGCCAACCCCAGCTCGCGGAGCATGTTCGGCCCTCCGACCGAGGCCTCCACCCCGCCGACGGTGGCGCGGACGCCACGCCCGGTCAGCGACGCGAAGTCGGAACCGCGCAGCCTGAGGCGCGAGGCGTCGTCGTCCGATGCCGCAGCGCGGACGATGGCGCGGGCCACCGGGTGCTCGCTGTCGGCCTCGACCGCCGCGGCCACGGCGAGCAGCTCCGCGGCCGAGGTCCCCGGCATGGGCGCCGTCCCGGTCACGGCGTGCCGCCCCTCGGTCAGGGTGCCGGTCTTGTCGAAGAGCACCACGTCGACGGTGCGCATCCGCTCGAGCGCCATGCGGTTCTTGATCAGGACCCTCGAACGCGCGGCGCGTTCCGTGGAGATCGCGATGACCAGCGGGATCGCCAGGCCCAGGGCGTGGGGACAGGCGATGACCAGCACGGTCACCGTGCGCACCACGGCCTCGTCGATGTTGCCCAGCAGCGTCCAGACGACGAACGTGATGATGCCGGCGCCGAGCGCGAAGTAGAACAGCAGGGCCGCCGCGCGGTCGGCGAGCGCCTGCGCCTTCGATGAGGACTCCTGCGCCTCGGCGACGAGACGCTGGATGCCGGCGAGCGCCGTGTCCGCGCCGACGGCCGAGATGCGCACGCGCACCGAGCTGTCGGTCGCCACCGTTCCGGCCACGACCCTCTCCCCCACCCCGCGCGCCACGGTGCGGGACTCGCCGGTGATCATCGCCTCGTCGAACTCCGCGGCGCCTTCGACGATGTCGCCGTCGGCCGGGACGCGGGCACCGGAACGCACCAGCACGACATCGCCGACCGACAACCGTGCGACCGGAACCGTGCGCACCCCGTCCCCGGTGACCAGGTCCGCCTCGTCGGGCAGCAGCGCGGCCAGCGCGTCCAGCGCGCCGGACGCCGCGCCGAGGGCGCGCATCTCCATCCAGTGGCCCAGCAGCATAATGTCGATCAGCAGCGCCAGTTCCCACCAGAAGTCCAGATCGAACCCCCCGATGCCCAGCGTGGTGGCCCACGAGGCCGCGAACGCCACCGTGATGGCCATCGCGATCAGCAGCATCATCCCCGGCCTGCGGGACCTGATCTCGGCCAGGCCTCCCCTGAGGAACGGCGCGCCGCCGTAGGCGAAGACGGCCGTTCCGAGGACCGGCGGTATCCAAGCCGACCCCGGGAACACGGGAATGTGGTAATCGAGCAGATGGCCGATCATCGGGCTGAAATAGACCACCGGCACCGACAGGGCAAGGCTCAACCAGAACCTGTTCCTGAACATGGCGGTGCTGTGACCGGCGTGTTCCCCGTGGCTGTGCACGACGTGGTCCTCGTCCACCTGGCGCTCGGCCGCGGACGCGGACGCGTGGCCCGCGGGAAGGTCCTCCGCAACCGGGTTTCGGGGGCGCGTCACCTCGTGGCGATGGTGCGGGTCCATGGTCTTCCCCTTTCCTCCGCCGGGCCGGGCTTCCCGCCGCGACATGCTCATCGTATACCCCTAGGGGGTATGAGTGAAGGGGTGGGGCGCATGAAAATGGGCGCCGTTCCCGGCGGCGCCGCGTACCATGGACTGGATATTTCCTCCCCGCGCCACCAGGACACGATGCAGACCATGACAGACGCCGCCGTGCCCGCCGGCTCCCCCGACAGCGGCGCGGCTCCGGCCCGCGGTCCGCGCCTCCTGGCGCTGGACGCCACGCGGGCGGCCGCCATCGTCGGCATGATCGCGGTGAACGTCGGCCCGCGCACCGGCGACGGGCCGGCCGCGTTCCTCTACCACCTGCCGCTGGGCCGCGCCTCGCTGCTCTTCATGCTCCTCGCCGGCATCGGCATGTCCCTGCTCACCCGGTCGGCGCGGCGCCCCGGGGGTTCGCTCCCCTGGCCGACGATCCTGTGGCGCGCGGCGCTCCTCCTCGCCGCCGGACTCGCCCTGCAACCCCTGCCCCACGATGTCAGCGTCATCCTCCCCACCTACGGGCTGCTGTTCATGGCGTGCCTGCCCCTGCTGAAGGCGCCGACGAGGATCGTCGCCGCGGTCACCGGGATCCTGTTCGCCGCCGGGCCGGTGGCGTGGATCGCCCTGCAGGTGGCCACCGGCGAAACCTACGACTTCACCGCACCCTCGATCACCGACGGCGCCGCGGACATCCTCCACGGCATCGTTCTGTCCGGACCGTACCCGGCCATCATCTGGGCCGCGCCCTTCCTCGCGGGCCTGCTGCTGGGACGCGCCGATCTGGGCAACCGCGCACTGCAGAAGCGACTCGCGTGGTGGGGAGCGGCGACCGCGGCGGGCGGGTACCTGCTCTACCGGGCGCTCGTCGCCCTGCTCGGCCAGCCCGGGGACGCCATGGGCTTCGACCACCTGGTGTCCGGGGTCAACCACTCCCAGATGCCACTGTGGATCCTCTCCGGCACGGGCAGCGCCGTGTTCGTGCTCGGGGCCTTCCTGCTCTGTGAGGCCTTCGTGGCCGAATGGCTGGGCGCCCTCGTCTCGGCGGGCCAGCTGTCCCTCACCATCTACGTGGGGCACCTCGTGTGGCTGGCCGCGCTGGTCCGCCCCGAGCCGCACTACCTGTACGAGGGCATCTTCATCACCATCGCCATGTCGCTCGCGGCCCTCGTCTTCGCCGACATCTGGACAAGCCGGTTCAAGATCGGGCCGCTGGAACGCCTTTTGCACTGGCCGGCCCGGAAGACGAGCCGGCGCTGAGCCCGGGTCCGCATCGGCGGACTGGGAGTGCGGCCCGGCGCGGCCCAGGAGCCTAGGGGACGTCCGTGTCCGGGTAGGTGCCGTCACCCAGATCGGGGTCGGGCAGCCGGCCGGCCGGGTCCACCAGGGAGACGGGGCGGCCGTCGAGACGCAGGCGGCGCAGCCCCTCCAGCACCACGCGGCGCCCCACGTCCGTGAAGTGGTCCACGCGCGCGGTGTCGAAGACGACGCGCTCGGCGCCGCCGTCGCCGGCCAGGCGCTCCACGATCGCCTCGGCATCGGTGAAGTCCACGGATCCCTGCAGCTCGTAGACGATGCGGTCCGCTTCCCGGCGCACGTCGCGGACGGGGTCGGACCGGCCCGTCGAGGGTTGCATGAGATGCATGCCCATGTCCCGCGAGAGGCGCTCGAACATCTTGACCCCGCGCACGCTGTTGCCGTGCTCGTCGAGCCGTGGCGACATTGCGCCGATGCCGACCTGGCCCGGAAGCGCGCCAATGAGACCGCCGGAGACGCCGCTCTTCGCGGGGATGCCCACGGTCGTCAACCAGCTGCCGGCTGCGTCGTACATGCCGGATCCGGCCATCACCGCCAAGGTGTGGCGGGCCGTCGCGGCGTCGACCACCCGCTCGCCCGTCACGGGCTGCACGCCGCCGCAGGCGAGCGTCGCGGCCATCACCGAGAGGTCGGCCGCCGTCACGGTGATGGAGCACTGCCGCGTGTAGCCATCCACCACGTCGTGCGCCGCGGCGGCGATGACCCCGTGGGTGCGCAGCATGTGCGCGATCGCGAAGTTCCTGTCGGCCGTGGCCATCTCCGACTCGTACACGGCCCGGTCGACGGCCAGCGGGCGGCCGGCCAGCCGCGAGAAGAAGTCCAGGGCGCGCTCCACGCGCGCGTCCTCGTCGGCGTCCTCCCCCAGCAGCAACTGGTGCGTCGCGATCGCGCCGGCGTTGATCATCGGGTTCTTCGGCCTGTGTGTGCCGGTCTCGAGCGAGAGCTCATTGAAGGCCTCGCCGGACGGTTCGAGGCCGACCGTCCGCAGGACCCGTTCCAGTCCGCGGTCCATGATCGCCGCCGCATAGGCGAACGGCTTCGAGATCGACTGGATCGAGAACTCCACGTCGACGTCCCCGGCCGCATGCGTCCGCCCATTCACGGTCGTCACCGCAATGGCGAGCGTGTCCGGGGAGGCCTCGGCGAGCTGCGGGATGTAGTCGGCCACGGCCCCGCCGTCGTCCTCCCTGACGGCTTCGGCGACTTCGAGAAGGTAATCGGGCACCGGAGACCTCATGGCGGACACTCCTTCGATGTGGGCAACCGGTCGAGACCCCGTTCCGCGAAGTCCCCGCCCGGTCGCGTGGCGCGGGGCGCTCCGGATGAGGGCAGTGTCAGCCTAACGGACCCGCGGATGGCGCGGCACCCTCAGCAACCCCATCGGCGCGATCGCCAGCGCCGCGCTGATGCTGGACCGCTTCGGCCTGCACGAGGAGGCCCGCAAGGTCGAGGCCGCCATCGAGGCCGCCACCGGCGGGGCACCTCCCCCGGGACATTGGAGGACAGTCCGACACAGACAAGGTCACCGACTCGATCGTCGCCGCGCTGGGCTCCAGGCTCTCCGCGGTCTAACCGGGACCCCGGACCGGGCGGCGCGCGCCGTCCGGGCCGGGACGCCATGTCCCGCGGACCCCGCAGGACACGCCTGCGCCCCGCGTCGCGACTCGGGCGGGGGTCTCACGCGGCCGGCCCCGCGCCGCCGGCGAGACGGGCCACCTCCTGTGTCGACCAGTCCATGCGCGCTCCCCTCCGTCCGCCATCCACGCCAGGGGGATGGCGCACGGGCAGGGTCATCAGTCCGCGTCCGGACACCCGCCGGGCAGGCCCGGCGGGTGTCCAGGCCCGGCCGGTGTTCAGGAGCGGCGGGTGTCCAGGAGCGGGGCGAAGAACGCGCCCAGTTCCCCGGTCGCGGTCAGCGGCAGGACGTGGGCCACGTACTGGTCCGGGCGCACCACGACGACCACGCCGTCGCGGGACAGGCCCCGCACGTCGAAGATGTCCTCGCCCGGGACGGTCCCGAAGACCTTCTGCAGGTCCGTCAGCCCGAACGGGCCGACCTCGGGCTTGAACACCGCGGGGACGGCGTTGATGTCGATGTCCTCGTGCCTCTGCTGGTAGACCACCTTCACGTCGAACCACGCGTCGGTGTCCGCGCCCTCCGGCGTGGCCGCCAGCGGGGACTCCGGCGCGGTGGCGAGCCACCGGGCGAGGTCCGTGGTGGGCGAGTCCGCGCCCGCCGGCGCCGCGTCGGCGAAGACGTAGATCCGCCAGCGGCCGTCCGCCTGCGCCTGGTGGCCCAGGTGCAGCGGGTTCGTGTCGCACACCCGGCTGGCCAGGGCGGACTTGAAACGCTTCCCGACCGGGAAGCCCGTGGCGAGGTCCTGGTGCGTGGCCTCGCCGACGATGAGCGATGGCGTGTACTCGGTCATGAAACCCGCCGGGAACTCGGCGGTGCGCACATAGAAGTCCTCGAGCTCCGAGGGGTCATCGAACTCCTCCGGCTTCTTGGCCATCATCGTCGACCACGTCTTGTCGAAGTCGATGAGGTTCTTGGCGACCACCTGCCGCTCGGCGGAATAGGTGGACAGCAGCGACTCGGGGCTGCGCCCCTCCAGCACGTGTCCCAGCTTCCAGGCGATGTTGAACCCGTCCTGCATGGACACGTTCATGCCCTGGCCGGCCTTCGCCGAGTGCGTGTGGCAGGCGTCGCCGGTGATGAACACGCGCGGCGCGCGGATGCCCAACTGCTCCGGCGGGACGTCGTCGAACCGGTCGGTGAGGCGGTGGCCGACCTCGTAGACGCTGTGCCAGGCGACGTTGCGGACCTCCACCGTGTACGGGCGCATGATCCGGTTGGCCTTGGCGATGATCTGTTCGATCGAGGTCTGGCGCACCTTGCCGTGGTCGTCCTCGGGGACGACGCCCAGGTCCACGTACATGCGGAACAGGTGCCCGCCCTCGCGCGGGATTAGCAGGATGGAGCCGCCGTCGTGCGATTGGATCGCGCACTTCGTGCGGATGTCGGGGAAGTCGGTCTTGGCCACGACGTCCATGACGCCCCATGCGTGGTTGGCCTTGTCCCCGGCCATGGTGCAGCCGATCGACGCGCGGACCTTGCTGCGCGCGCCGTCGGATCCGATGACGTACTTGGCGTGCACCACGCGTTCGCCGCCCTCGTCCGGACCGGCGCTGCGCACGAGCGTCACCTTGACCGGGTACTCGCCCTCGTCGGTGTTCTCGAGCGACTGGAAGTCCCAGCCGTAGTCGGGCGTGAGGCGCGTGGGGGAATTGACGGCGACCCGGGCGAAGTAGTCCAGCACGCGCGCCTGGTTGACGATCAGGTGCTTGAACTCGCTGATGCCCGACTCGTCGTCCTTCGCGCGTCCGCCGCGGACGATCCTCGTGGGTTCCTCGGTGTCGGGTCGCCAGAACGCCATCTCGGTGATCCAGTAGGCCTCGGCGGTGATCTCCTCGGCGAAACCGAAGGCCTGGAAGGTCTCCACGCTGCGGGCCTGGATGCCGTCCGCCTGGCCGATCGCCAGCCGGCCGGGGCGGCGCTCGACGATGCGCGTGGTGATGCCCGGGAACTGGGCCAGCTGTGCGGCCGCCAGCATCCCCGCGGGGCCGGAACCGACGATGAGGACGTCGACCCGATCGGGCAGTTCCTCGGGGCGGTTGATGCCGACGCCGGCCGCCGGTTGGATGCGCGGGTCACCGGATACGTAACCGTGGTGGTGGAACTGCACGGGCTTTCCTCACTTCTTTGTGGTCTGTGCCGCCATGGCCCTGTGTTCTATATTGGAACAGTACGTTCTATAATCGGACACCGAGAGGGTAAAGAAGACTTTACGGCACGGATGATGCTGGTTTCAAGCACTGTGACCACGGGCAGTCGCGGAGCTGGGATTCGGCCCCCCCTCTTGGCGTGCGCCTCTCCGGTCGGGCGCGGGCCGGTGTTGCGCCCCCCACCGTCCGCCGGCCGGACCGGGATCGCCGTCGGGATTTAACCGTCCGTTAATCCGACGTCGTGGCGCAGGGAGGAGACTTGGATCACGGCAAGGTCGTGGACCGAGGAGGAAACGGTGGATGCTCTGGGCGGGAACAACGATCTGCGCGAGGGCCAACCGGTGGTCGCCTGGCCCGAGGGGCGCGAGGTGCGCGGCCGCGTGGACCAGGCGGCCCCGCACCTGGACCTGCTCTGGATCCGCGAGGACGGCACCGGCTCGCGGCGACTGCTGACCGCGTCCGACCTCGCACCCCGGGAACGGGGTTCCCGGCACGACGGCGGGGCAGACGGCTATTCGGCCACGAACTCCCGGTAGCTCGTCAAGGACCCGGTCCCGACATACCCCAGATCGGCGGGCGACACCGCGGAGGCGCCCCCCGCGGAGACGACCTGGATCGCGAGATTCACCTCCGGGTCCCCGTCCGCGGCTTCCACAATCGCCGGCATGGCCTTCGTCAGAATGCCGACCATGGTCTCCCGGTCGGAGGTGTCGGCGTGGATGAAGACGTCCCCGCTCCGACCGATGCCGCCGGAAGACCTGTAGCTTGCCTCCACGCGCTCCACGTCTGCCAGCAGCTCGACCGCCGCCCTGTATTTCGCGGCGTAATCCGCGTCCGTGGTTCCCGCCGGTCCCCCGCAGCCCGACAGGACCACGGACAGCAGACCAACGACCAGGACGGTGGGGACTCTGCGCATGCTCCCGGCTGTAGGCCCGCGACCCATGCCGCGGGGCCATCGACCCGGTGAGGCGGAGGCCGCAGCCCGCGGACCTGACGGACGGTTGGCCGCCTCGAGGGAGGTCAAAAGTCGAGCTGTCGCGAGCTGGGTTCCGGAACGCCGCGCTCCGCGCGCACCCTCTTGGCCCCAAACTCCGCCCTCGCGAGCCTGCCCGCAGAGGCGGCACCACACAGCGCGCCGAGCGTGAGCGGCAGCGCCGCCCACCAGGGATCCCCGCCGCGGGACACGGGAGCCACGAGGAGGACAACGGACCCCACGGCGAAGGTCGCGAAAACCACGGTCAGGACCAGCATGCCCGCGGCGCTCGTCACGATGGGCCCGGACCCGGCGCGGACGAACCCGACCTCGTCGCGGTCGTAGCCATGGACGCCCCGTCCCGGGCGCGGAGGAGCACCCGCCCGTCCCCCGCGACCCGACCACGGTCCGCCAGCGATGTCACATCGATCCTACGCGGCAACGCCAACGGGCCCATCTGTAGGCTGTGCCCATGACCGGACCACAGATCTACGTCAGTTTCCCCGGCACGGCGCGCGAGGCCCTCGGCTTCTACGCCAGGGTGTTCGGTGGCGAGCTCTCCCTCCACACCAGAGCGGACTTCGGCGCCAGCGACGGCGATCCGCACGCCATCGCCCACGGGGTCTTGAGCGGCGTCGTCGCCTTGGCCGGGTCCGATGCACCGGCGGACGGGAAGACCGTCAAGTTCGAGGGCCTGATGCTCTCGCTGCTCGGCACGGCCGAACCCGCGGTGCTCCACGAGTGGTTCGACAAGCTCGCCGCCGGAGGCCGGGTGGTCGACCCGCTGGCGCCGAAACCCTGGGGTGCCTCCGACGGGCAGGTCATCGACCGCCACGGCCTGCACTGGCTCATCGGCTACGAACCCGCGCCCTGAGCGACGCCCAGCCGCTCGGGCGCCTGCCGGACGGGCGCCGGCATGTGCGCCGGACGGCCGGCGAATTCCGCGGCGGCATCGGAATCGTCCGCGAGAACACGTTCCTGACGGACACGATCATCACCCGCGAAGGGGAACGCCACGAGTCGGACCGGCCGTGGGGCGCCTTCGGCGGCCACCATGGCCTGAACGCCTCGCTGGTGAGGAACCCGGGACGCGAGGTCGACGGCAAGATGCGGGTCGACGCGGACGTGACGGCGAAACTGCGGACGAACATGGCCCGCGTGTGCCCACCGCGCACAGGCAAGAAGAGGCCACGCCGGATCTCAGGCCCAGAACGCGTCCGCCTTTGCCGGGTCCTCGAAGAACTCCTTGGCCTCCCCCACCTTTCCGTCCCGGATTACGAACACGACGACCGCGGCCTGGTCGTACGTCTTTCCGTCGATTTCGGCGTGGCTGTGGTGGATTCCCACGGTGTGCTTTTCCCCGCCGACGATGTCTTGGACGGTCACCCGGAGTGAGCCCCGGGAACGGGCTCCCAGTTCGCCGAAGTAGGCCAAGATAGCCGCGCGTCCCCGCTTCGTGCCGGCCAGCACGCCGCTTCCGGGGACTGACCAGGCTGCGTCCTCCGCGAACAATGTGCCGAGAGTCGCCAGATCGCCCGCGATGAATGCCTCATATCCCCGCCGAACCAGTTCAGCGTTTTCTGCCGCTCCCACGTCGGTCACCTCTCCGTCTTCCTTACAGGTCATGCTGGGACGGCCCGAGCCTATTCCTGGCTCGGGTGCCTGTCGATGGGCCCCATCTCAAGATTCGGGCCCCGCCGTGGTTCTTCCCGCGCGGTCAAGCTGCCCGGTGTGGACCGACCGCGTTCCGCAGAGGGCCGCACCGAGCGGGCCAGGTGTTCGAGAACAATGCGTGTCTTCGTCTCCCGGACCGAACCGGGGTCGATGCCGTGTGCCCGGAAGAGCTCCTCAAAGTCCCGCTGCGCCTCCACCGCGTCCTCCGGTCTCGTACGGATGGAGAATTCAAGGAAACTCAGCCCGTCACCCACCGCCCACTGTTCGGCGACAATCTCCCGCCCTTTTCGGTCCAGTTCCCATTTGGTGCCCTCGATGGGGCCCAGCAGCGTCAGCCGCGACAGGTCGACAGGTCCCCGTGCGCAGTCCTCCAGGAAACGCCTCTGCTTCTTCACCAAGGGAATCGGAAGGCCTTCCGCCGTCAGGTCCTCGATGATGCCCTCCTCGATTTCCGCCACCAGCGACGCCGAGACGACACGGCGTGGGCCGGCCCAGTCGCCTTCGACCCGGAATTCCCAGCCGTCCCCGCGGCGCGCGTCGATCCACCGCCGCGTGAGCTGGGATGCCGCGCAGGGCCTGAGTTTGGCAGTGATGTCGTCCGGCCGACCCTTGTTTCTGCGCAACCGGAGAATGACCCCTCCTGTGAGCAGGGGAAGGCCCGCGGGCCCGTCCCCGCCCGTGAGGTCCTCGCAGAAGTAGATCGTCCGACGCCGCTTTTCGGCATTGGCCAAGCCAAAGCACTCGGCAGCGGCCAGCATGTCTGCCGCACCGATGTTGACCTTAATCTCCACGGCATCAAGCCGCTCCTGCAGCGGGATGCTCATTCGTCGCCCCGATCGTGCGTCACTCTGCAACTGTCTCGCGTCGGCGCTCTGGAAGCTACCCCGTGGATCTCCGGGTCCTTCTCGAAACACGCCGAATCTCATGCCGGGGGGAGCGTGCCATGGCGACAGGCAAGCTGCCCCGGGGAAGGCGTTCGGGGGACCGGGCCACACCGCGTCGTAAGGGTCTTGTGAGGTTTCCTCGCTTCTCCGTATGGGTTCCGTAAGGACGGCATCCCGGCACCCGGGCACGGGTATCTAATCGGAAGCGGTGCCGCTGCGGCACCCGCGGCCCGGTGTGGTGTCCGCGTCGCCCTCCCTCGGATCGGGGTTCCTGTGCTTGACGTTGTCTACGTGCTCACCATCATCGCGGTGTTCGCACTTGTCGGTGGTATCGGGTGGGGGGTCGAGAAGCTGTGATCTTCTTCGACTTCGTCGCCGCGACCCTGGCCGTGGCCGCAGTGGTCTACCTGGTGTTCGCCCTCGTGCGACCGGAGCGGTTCTAGATGGGCGTCCTCCCCGCGATCCTCCAGGTCGCGACCCTCGTCCTCGTCCTCACCCTGGTGTACCGCCCCCTGGGCGACTACATGGCCCACCTCTACACCGCGAAGAAGGACCTCGGGATCGAGCGCGGCTTCTACCGGGTGATCGGCGTGGACGCCGGCGCGGAGCAGACCTGGCAGTCCTACCTGCGCGGCGTGCTGGCGTTCTCCGCGGTCGGAGTGGTCTTCGTCTACCTCCTCCAGCGGCTGCAGGCCGTGTTGCCGTATTCCCTGGGGCTGCCCACCGTTCCGCCGGGGCTGTCCTTCAGCACCGCCGCGTCCTTCGTGACGAACACCAATTGGCAGTCGTACTCCCCGGAGGTGACGCTGGGGTACGCGGTCCAGATGGCCGGCCTGGCGGTGCAGAACTTCGTCTCCGCGGCCGTCGGCATCTCGGTCGCCATCGCCCTGGTGCGCGGATTTTCCCGGCGCAAGTCGGGCACGATCGGCAACTTCTGGGTGGACCTGACCCGCGGCACGCTCCGCCTGCTCCTGCCGGCTTCCGTGCTCGGGGCCATCGTCCTCATCGCGGGCGGCGTGGTCCAGAACCTGAACGGCTTCACCGAGATCACCACACTGGCCGGCGGGGCACAGAGCCTGCCCGGCGGTCCGGTCGCCTCGCAGGAGGCGATCAAGAACCTGGGCACCAACGGCGGCGGCTTCTTCAACGCCAACGCCTCGCACCCCTTCGAGAATCCCGCTGCCTGGACGAGCCTGTTCCAGATCGTGCTCATGCTCGCGATTCCGTTTTCCCTGCCGCGTACCTTCGGGCGCATGGTCGGGGACCGGAGGCAGGGCTACGCGATCCTCGCGGCGATGGCCGCGATCTTCGCGACCTCGCTGGCGCTCATGACGGCTTTCGAAACCGGCGGCGCGGGCACTGCGCCCGAACTGGCCGGCGGCGCGATGGAGGGTAAGGAGCAGCGTTTTGGGATCTCCGCGTCGACGCTGTTCGGCTCGACGAGCACGCTCACCTCCACCGGGGCCGTGAACTCGATGTTCGACTCCTACACGGCGCTCGGCGGCATGATGCCGATGATCAACATGATGCTCGGCGAAGTCGCGCCCGGCGGCGTCGGATCCGGCCTCTACGGCATGTTGGTGCTCGCCGTCATCGCCGTGTTCATCGGCGGGCTGCTGGTCGGCCGCACCCCGGAGTATCTGGGCAAGAAGATCGGACCGAAGGCCATCAAGCTCGCGAGCCTCTACATCCTGGTGACCCCGGCCCTGGTGCTGGCCGGCACCGCGCTGAGCTTCGCGGTCCCGTCGATCCGGGCCGACGTCGAGGCCACCTCGATCTGGAACCCCGGCATCCACGGCCTTTCCGAGGTCCTCTACGCCTTCACCTCCGCGTCGAACAACAACGGTTCCGCCTTCGCCGGCCTGACGGCGAACACCCCGTGGTTCAATACCGCGCTGGGCGTCGCGATGCTGCTGGGCCGCTTCGTCCCCATCGTGCTCGTGCTCGCTCTGGCCGGCTGCCTCGCCGCGCAGGACAAGGTCCCTTCCACGACGGGGACCCTGCCCACCCACCGACCGCAGTTCGTCGGTCTGCTCGTCGGCGTGGCGGTCCTCGTGACCGCACTCACCTACTTCCCCGTACTGGCGCTGGGTCCCCTGGCGGAAGGATCGCTGTAAACCATGACCACCACCACTCCCACGACCGCTCCCCCGTTCAAGCCCGGCGAAAGCCACAGCAAACGTGCCAAGAGCGCGTTCAGCCTGGAACAAGTCGTCGCCGCCGTGCCCGGCGCGTTCGGCAAGCTCGATCCCCGGCGGATGTGGCGCAACCCCGTCATGTTCATCGTCGAGGTCGGCGCCGTCCTGACCACCGTCCTCGCGGTGGCCGAACCGTTCCTCGGCGGTCCGCAATCCTCGGGCGGATCCGCCGTGCCCGGCTCCTTCACCGGGGCCATCGCCGCGTGGCTGTGGCTGACGGTGCTCTTCGCCAACCTCGCCGAGTCCGTGGCCGAAGGGCGGGGGAAAGCGCAGGCCGACAGCCTGCGCAAGACCCGGACCAGCACGATGGCCCGCAGGCTGCGGAACCACAACGGCTCGGCAGACCCCGCCGCGGAACGCGCCGACACCGTGGCGGTCTCCTCCGCGGACCTGGCGCCGGGTGACGTGGTCGTCGTGACCGCGGGGGAATTGATCCCCGGCGACGGGGACATCCTCTGGGGCATCGCCTCGGTCGACGAGTCCGCGATCACCGGCGAGTCCGCCCCCGTCGTGCGGGAATCCGGCGGCGACCGCAGCGCGGTCACCGGCGGCACCCGGGTGCTCTCGGACCGCATCGTGGTGCGCATCACCGCGAAGCCGGGAGAGACGTTCGTCGATCGCATGATCGGCCTCGTCGAGGGCGCCTCCCGGCAGAAGACGCCCAACGAAATCGCGCTGAACATCCTGCTGGCCAGCCTGTCGATCGTCTTCGTGATCGTGACGCTGACCCTGAACCCGATCGCCTCGTACGCGGCCTCGACCGTCAGCCTGCCGATCCTCATCGCGCTGCTCGTCTGTCTGATCCCCACCACGATCGGCGCCCTGCTGTCCTCGGTCGGCATCGCCGGGATGGACCGCCTCGTGCAACGCAACGTGCTGGCCATGTCGGGGCGCGCGGTGGAGGCCGCCGGCGACGTCACCACCCTGCTGCTCGACAAGACCGGCACGATCACCTACGGCAACCGCCGCGCGACGGAATTCGTCGCGCTCGGAGGCGTCGATCCCCGGGACCTCGTCCGGGCCGCTGCCCTGTCCTCGCTGGCCGACCCGACCGCCGAGGGCAAGTCCATCGTCGCCCTCGCGGAATCGGACGGGGTGCGCGTGGGCGCGTCCGCGCCCGGCGACGTTGTTCCCTTCACCGCGCAGACGCGCATGAGCGGCCTGGACCAGCCGGACGGCACGAGCATCCGCAAGGGCGCGGCCTCCGCCGTCGCCGCGTGGATCGATGGGGACGGCCAGGACGCTTTCACGATGCCGGCGGACCTCGCCCAACAGGTGGAGCGCATCTCCGCCAGCGGCGGAACCCCGCTCGTGGTCGCGGTGAAGGGACCGTCCGGCGAAGGCAGCGTCCTGGGCCTCGTTCATCTGAAGGACATCGTCAAGGAGGGGTTGAAGGAGCGTTTCGCCGAGATGCGGGCCATGGGCATCCGCACGGTGATGGTCACCGGCGACAACCCGCTCACCGCCAAGTCGATCGCGGCGGAGGCCGGGGTCGACGACTATCTCGCCGAGGCCACTCCTGAGGACAAGCTGGCCTTCATCCGCCGGGAACAGGAGGGCGGCAACCTCGTCGCAATGACCGGCGACGGCACCAACGACGCCCCGGCGCTCGCGCAGGCGGACGTCGGGGTGGCCATGAACACCGGGACCTCCGCGGCGAAGGAGGCCGGGAACATGGTCGACCTCGACTCCGACCCGAGCAAGCTCATCGACATCGTGCGGATCGGCAAGCAGCTGCTGATCACCCGGGGCGCGCTCACGACGTTCTCCATCGCCAACGACCTCGCGAAGTACTTCGCGATCATCCCGGCCATGTTCATGGGCGTTTTCCCGGGCCTCGCGGCGCTGAACATCATGGGCCTGCACTCCCCGGCCTCGGCGGTGCTCTCCGCGATCATCTTCAACGCCATCGTCATCGTCTTCCTCGTACCGCTGGCCCTTCGTGGGGTGAGGTACCGGCCGATGTCCGCGTCCAGGATCCTGAACCGCAACCTGCTGGTCTACGGCCTCGGCGGCGTGGTCGCCCCGTTCATCGGGATCAAGCTGATCGATCTGGCCGTCGCCCTGATCCCCGGCTTCTAAGACCGATCCCGTCGATAGGAAAGAGACATCACCATGAGTTCACCCAGCACGGCCATCCGGCACTACGGGGTCGCCCTGCGCGCCATGCTCGTCCTCACAGCGGTACTGGGCCTGGCCTACCCACTGGCCGTCACCGGAATCGGCCAAGCCGCCCTCCCCGCTCAGGCCAACGGGTCCGTCGTGACCGCGGACGACCGGGCCGTCGGCTCCGCCCTCATCGGACAGTCGTTCGCGGATGCCGATGCCAATCCCCTGCCCCAATGGTTCCAGTCCCGGCCTTCGGCAGCCGGCGACGGCTACGACGCCGGGGCCTCCAGCGGCAGCAACTGGGGGCCGGAGAACGAGGACCTGATCGCCGCGGTCACGGAGCGCAAGACGCAGCTTGCCGCGTTCAACGGCGTCGCACCCGAGGACATCCCGGCGGATGCCCTCACCGCCTCGGCGTCTGGGCTCGACCCGCACATCAGCCCCGAGTACGCCCTGCTCCAGGTCCCGCGGATCGCCTCGAGCCGCGGACTCCCCGAAGCACGGGTGCTGGCACTGGTCGAAGCTAACATTCAGGGAAGGGGCCTCGGCTATCTCGGAGAACCCACGGTGAACGTGCTGGAAGTGAACATCGCCCTGGGCGGGTTGGAGGGCTAGACCATGAAACGAGGACGGCTGCGGGTGCTGCTCGGCGCCGCCCCCGGGGTCGGCAAGACGTACACCATGCTCGAGGAGGGCCACCGGCTCCGCGCCGAGGGCAGCGACGTGGTGGTCGCGGTCGTGGAGACCCACGACCGCGCCGCCACGGCCTCCATCGCCGAAGGCCTCGAGGTCCTCCCCCGCACGACCGTCTCCCACCGGGGCGTCGAACTGACGGAGATGGACCTCGCCGCCGTTCTCGCCCGCAAACCCGACGTGGCGCTCGTCGACGAGCTAGCCCACACCAACGCGCCGGGCTCCCCGCACCGCAAGCGCTGGGAAGACGTCGAGGTCCTGCTCGATGCCGGCGTCGACGTCATCTCCACGGTCAACATCCAACACATCGAGTCCCTCAACGACGTCGTCCGGGAGATCACCGGTGTGCCGCAGCGGGAGACGATTCCCGACGCGGTGTTGCGCACGGCCGACCAGATCGAGGTCGTCGATCTGGCACCGCAGGCCCTTCGCGACCGTCTCGCCGACGGGCGCGTCTATCCGGCCGAACGGATCGACGCGGCCCTGTCGAACTACTTCAGGCTCGGGAACCTCACCGCGCTGCGCGAGCTCGCGCTGCTGTGGCTTGCCGACGAGGTCGACAGCGCGCTGAAGCACTACCGCGCCGAGCACGGCATCGACAGCAAGTGGGAAGCCCGCGAACGGGTCGTCGTCGCGCTCACCGGCGGCGCCGAAGGAGAAACCCTGATCCGCCGTGGCGCGCGGATCGCGGCCAGATCCGCCGGCGGTGAGCTCCTGGCGGTCCACGTCGCCGGCCAGGACGGGCTGCGCGCGGCCCATCCCGAGGCCCTGGCGCGGCAGCGCGTGCTCGTGGAGAATCTCGGCGGCACCTACCACCAGGTCGTTGGCGACGACATCCCGCAGGCGCTGGTCGAGTTCTCGAAGGGCGCGAACGCCAGCCAGCTCGTGCTGGGGGTCAGCCGCCGCAGCCGGCTCACGGCCGCCCTGACGGGGCCAGGCATCGGGGCGACCGTGGTGCGGGAGTCCGGGAACATCGATGTCCACATCGTCACGCATTCCGCGGCGGGTGGCCGATTCGCGCTGCCGCGGCTCGCCGGGTCGCTGACCCGGAAGCGCCGCATCGCCGGGTTCGGCCTCGCCCTCATCGGCGGACCGCTCGTGACCTGGCTGCTCATGACTCTCCGCAGCCCCGAGTCGATCACCAGCGACGTCCTCACCTACCAGCTTCTCGTGGTCGTCGTCGCGCTCGTCGGCGGAATCTGGCCCGCCCTCTTCGCCGCGTTCCTGTCCGGGCTCACGCTGGATTTCTTCTTCGTCGAACCGTTCTACACCGTCACCGTCGCCGAACCGTTCCACTTGCTCGCCCTGGTCCTCTACCTGCTCAACGCGGTGCTGGTCAGCTACGTCGTCGACCAAGCGGCGCGCCGCACCCGCGCGGCTCGCCGGGCGGCCGCGGAGTCCGAACTCCTCGCCACGATCTCCGGGAGCGTCCTCCGGGGCCAGAACTCCCTCCAGGCACTCGTCGGGCGAACCCGGGAGGCCTTCGGGCTCACCGCCGTGCGACTCACCGACGCAGACACGACCCTCGTGAGCGAGGGCGACCCTGCTCCGGAGGAGCCGCACACGACGATCCCGGTGGGGACCCGGGCCACCCTCGAGCTCCACGGGGGCGCCCTCCAGGCATCGGACCACCGCCTGCTCGCGGCCATCGCCGCGCAGATCGACGCGGCGCTGGAGCACGCCGACCTCGCCGAAGCCGCCAGCGAGGTGGGGCCCCTCGCCGAGGCCGACCGGGTGCGCAGCGCGCTGCTCTCCGCCGTCAGCCACGACCTGAGGCGACCCCTCGCCGCCGCCGTCGCCGCGGTCAGCGGTCTACGCTCCACCGAGGTGGACTGGTCCGCCGCGGACCGGGACGAGCTGCTCGCCACCGCCGAAGAGAGCCTCGGAATGCTTGCCTCCCTGGTCACCAACCTCCTGGACGTCAGTCGGGTCCAAGCCGGAGTCCTCGGAGTGTCCCTCCGGCCCGTCGACGCCGAGGACGTGATCCTGCCCGCCCTCGACGAATTGCGCCTCGGTCCCCGGGATGTGGAGCTCGACCTCGACGCCGATCTTCCGCCCGTGCTGGCAGACCCCGGGCTGCTCCAACGCGTCGTCGTCAACCTCCTCGCCAACGCGGCCCGTTTCGCGCCGCCCGGTACCCGAGTCCGCATCGCCACCAGCAGTTTCGGCGAAACCGTGGAGATCCGCGTCATCGACCACGGGCCCGGGATCGCCCCCGACCGCCGCGACGAGGTGTTCGTTCCCTTCCAGCGCCTCGGCGACACCGACAACGTCACAGGGCTCGGTTTGGGCCTGGCGCTCTCCAAGGGCTTCACCGAGGGCATGGGCGGAACCCTCGAGGCCGAAACCACGCCGGGCGGTGGGCTCACCATGGTCATCGCCCTTCCCCAGGCGATCGAACCCCCCACCGACGAGGACACCCCGTGAAGATCCTGATCGCCGACGACGATCCGCAAATCCTCCGCGCCCTCCGCGTCACCCTCACCGCGCGCGGCTATGAGGTCGTCACCGCCACCAACGGCACCCAGGCGATCAACGCGGCCATCGCCTGCCGCCCCGACGTCTTCATGATCGACCTCGGCATGCCCGAACTCGACGGCATCCAGGTCATCCAGGCCCTCCGCGGCTGGACCACGGCACCCATCCTCGTGGTCTCCGGCCGAGCGGGGGCCGCCGACAAGGTCGAGGCCCTCGACTCCGGCGCCGACGACTACGTCACCAAGCCCTTTTCCATCGACGAACTCCTTGCCCGCATCCGTGCCCTCACCCGCCGGGCCCAGGGCGCCGGGGCCGAGCCCGTCACGCGCATCGCCAACACCACCATCGACCTCGCCGCCAAGAGCATCACGAGGACCACCCCGACGGGAAGTGAGGTCGTCCGCCTCACCCCCACGGAGTGGGAGATGCTGGAGATCCTCGTCCGCAACGCCGGCAAACTCGTCACCCGCCACAGCCTCCTCACCAGCATCTGGGGCTCCGAACACGTCACCGACACCGGCTACCTCCGCCTCTACATGGCCCAACTCCGCAAGAAGATCGAACCCGACCCCGGCAACCCCCGGTACCTCCTCACCGAGCCCGGAATGGGCTACCGGTTCCAACCGGAGACCGGCCACCACGACGGACCGGCGTAGGCACCACGGTTCACCGTCCCGCCCGTCGCGCACCGATCTCGGGAGGGTGCGTCCCCTCCCCGTCCGGTCGCGCCGGAACTCGCCTCCACGCGGTGGTCGGGGCAGCGCACCGTCCGCCGGACAACACCGCGCGGATGCCGTGCCACCGCCGGCGGCGCGGGAAGACGGCCATGGCTACGGGTGGACCAGGATCTTCACCGCGGTGTCGTTGTGGTTGATCAACGTATCGAACCCCTGCTCGACGAGGTCATCCAGGGCGATCCTGCCGGTGATGAAGGGCTTGAGGTCCACCTTGCCCTCCTGGACCAGCCTGATCGTCTCCGCGTGGTCGCGGACGTAGGCGATGGTGCCGCGGAGATCGATCTCCTTCAACACGATCTTCTGCATGTCCACCGTCGCGGGATGGCCCCAGATGGAGACGTTAACCACCACTCCGGCGGGCTTCACCGCGCTCAGCAGGGTGTCCAGCACGGCGTCGACACCCGCGCATTCGAAGGCGACATCCGCGCCGACGCCGCCGGTGATCTCCTGGACCCGCTCCGGCACGTCCTCCTGGCTCGGGTCGATGACATGGTCCGCGACCCCGCTGGAGTGCGCCTTGTCCTTGCGGGCCGCACTGAGCTCGCTGATGATGGTCGTGACCCCCACGCTCTTCAGAACGGCCGCCGTCAGCAGCCCGATGGGTCCGGAACCACCGATCAGGGCGACGTCGCCCGCCTTGGCTCCGCTGCGCATCACCGCGTGGTGGGCCACCGACAACGGCTCGATCAACGCGGCCTCATCCAGCGGGATGCCACCGATCTTGTGGACCCACCGCGCGTCCACCACGATCTTCTCGCCGAGTCCGCCGCCCCCGCCGGACAGGCCGATGAAGCCCATCTTCGTGCACAGGTGGTAGTTGCCTGCCTTGCAGGGCGCGCACTCGTCGCACACGAAATAGGGTTCGACGACGACGCCGTCGCCAACCGCCAGATCGCCGACCCCCTCACCCACCTCGACGATCGTGCCGGAGAATTCGTGGCCGAGGGTGACCGGGGCCTCCTCCCCGGAGAGGGGATGCGGATGCCCTGGGGACGGGACGAAGATGGGACCCTCCAGGTACTCGTGGAGATCGGTTCCGCAGATGCCGCACCACGCGACCTGGATCTTGACGGTACGGGCCCGCACGTCCGGCTCGGGGACGTCGTCGATCCGCACGTCGTTGCGTGCGTAGAACCGTGCTGCCTTCATGGTCTTTTCCGCCTTCGTGTCGAGGGGTGTTGCGTTGGCCCAGCTATACAGCATGCCGCCGTCCACGAGAAGCGCTTCCGACGGAAGCGTCGCTCCGGCGACGCGGTCCGGGCCCGGACCGGCGCGGGAGGGAAACCACCCGCGTGCCGGTCCGGCCCCTTTCCGGGGGGCGGTGTCCTCACCGCGTGTGGTGCGATGCCTGCAGCTCGTACACCGGCGTGGGCAGGCCCTCCATCCGGGCCTTGATCTGCAGGGCCAGGTAGTTGGAGTAGTGCCGGCTCTGGTGCAGGTTGCCGCCGTGGATCCAGAGGTTGTCCACGTTGGTGGGCTTCCACATGTTGCGCAGCTCCCCCTCCCACGGGCCAGGGTCCTTCGGCGTCTCCGAGCCGAAGCCCCAGCACTTGCCCACCCTGTCGGCGACCTCGGGGGAGACGAGGTCCGCGAGCCAGCCGTTCATCGAACCGTAGCCGGTGGCGTAGATGACCACGTCGGCCTCCAGCTCGGTGCCGTCGTCCATCACGACGGCGTTGCCCGTGAGCTTGTCGACCTGGCCGTTGGCCAGCTTCACGCGGCCGTCGATGATCAGCTGGGACGCGCCGACGTCGATGTAGTAGCCGGAGCCGCGGCGCAGGTACTTCAGGAACAGGCCCGATCCGTCCACGCCGAAGTCCAGGTCGAATCCGGCCGCCTCCAGCTGCGAGTAGAACCCGGCGTCGCGCCGCGCCATCTCCTGGTACACCGGGATCTGGGCCTCCGGCAGGACGCGGTACGGCAGGGAGGCGAAGAGGAGGTCGGCCTTTTCCGTGGTGACGCCGTTGTCCAGCGCCCTCTCGGAATAGAGGTCGCCGAGGGCCAGGTCCATCAGCGACTCGCTGCGGGCGATGTGGGTGGAGGAGCGCTGGACCATGGTGACGTCGGCCCCGTGCTCCCAGAGGTCCGCGCAGATGTCGTGGGCCGAGTTGTTCGAGCCGATCACGACGGCCTTCTTGCCCGTCCAGTCTCCGCCGCCCGGGTGCTGGGACGAGTGGTACTGCTGCCCCAGGAAGGTCGCGGCGCCGTCGAACGTCGGCACGTTCGGGTACCCCGACACGCCGAGGGCGAAGACGAGGTGCCGGGGGCGCAGGGTGACGGGCTCGCCGTCGCGGACCACGGAGACCACCCACTCCCCGGCCTCCTCGTCGAAGCGGGCGTTGGTGCACTCCGTGCCGGACCAGTAGTTCAGCTCCATGATCCGCGTGTAGTGCTCCAGCCAGTCGCCGATCTTGTCCTTGGACGCGAAGACGGGCCAGTCCTCCGGGAACTTCAGGTACGGCAGATGGTCGTACCAGACGGGGTCGTGCAGGTGCAGGGACTTGTAGCGGTTGCGCCAGGAATCGCCGGGCCTCTCGTTCTTCTCGACGATGATGGTGGGCACGCCGAGCCGGCGCAACCGCGCGCCGAGACCGATGCCGCCCTGCCCGCCGCCGATGATCACCGTGTAGGGCTGGTCCTCGTAGCCGAGGCGGGCCTCCCGCTCCTCCTTCAGCTCCAGCCAGGACTTGCGGCCCTGGCTGATGTGGTGGGCCACGCCCTTCTCGCGGTTGGCCCCCTTCTTCTCCTCGAAGCCCTTCAGCTCCTGCATGGTGGTGAGCAGGGTCCAGCACTTGCCGTTGCGCAGGCGGAGGTGCGCGTGGCCCCGGGCCTGCGCGGTTTCGAAGTCGACCCAGGCCTCGGTGCTGGCGGCGTCCCCGGTGGCGTCCTCGGCCAGGGTCCAGCGGGAGGGCTGGACGTCCTGCAGCGTGGCGTCCAGCATCCTTCCGATCTCGTCCTTGCCCTCCATGGTCTTGAGGTTCCAGGTGAAGGACACGAAGTCGCGCCAATACGAGTCTTCCTCGAAGAGTTCCAGCGCCGCCTCGGTGTCGTGGCTACGCAGCGCCTCGTCGAGCTGCGCGAGCCAGGCCTCGGCTATGTCGTTTGCGGTCTCCGGCATGTCTCCTCTTTCCCGATGCTGACGATCAGTCGCTGCTCGGCGCCGTCATGGCCGCCCGAGAAGTGACGTGCATCACCAGTAGACGTCGCCGAGGGTTACAATCGGGTTGCATGCCCCCTCCGTCTCCGTGGGGTTTCCGGGCAGACCGATTCGACGGCGAGTGGGGAGTGGGCGAATGCGGCACTCGGTGGTCCCCGATCCCAGACTCCGTTTCACCGCTCCGTTGGAGTACTCCCGGGCGCTGCGCCGCGCGCAGGAGTCCACGCTGGCCGGCTCGCCGGATCCCGCGTTCTCGCCCCTGTTGATCGAGTCGTGGCGCCGTTCCCTGGCCCTGGGCATCAATCCCGAGCGGCACAGTCCGATGCACGTGCACGAGGTGTCCGAGGCCCGGACGCTGCGGTCGCAGCACCGCCTGGCGTCCGCGGTTCCCGCCTTGTCGCAGATGCTTGCCGACGAGTCGGCCGACGGCCGCCACCTCCTGATCGTCACCGACCGGCGGGGCGAGGTACTGTGGCGGATCGGCAGCGTGCCCGCCTTGCGGCAGGCCGACGCGCTGGAGTTCATCGAGGGTGCCGACTGGTCCGAATCCGGCATCGGCACCAATGCCATCAGCGAGGCCATCACCACCGGAGAGCCGGCCCAGTTGTTCTCGGCCGAGCATCTCGTCCGGACACACCACGACTGGGCCTGCACCGCCGCCCCGATCCGGGACCCGTCCACCGGGGAAATCGTCGGTGTGCTGGACGTCTCCGGGCCGATCGATACCGTAACGCCGGACAGCCTGCGCATGGTGCGCTGCGGCGTCCGCTTGGCCGAGGAACTCCTGCGGTCCGCGGGCACGACGGCGGAGGCGCGTCCGCCCGCCACCGCCGGGCTCCGCCCTCCCGGCACCGCCTCCACCCTGTTCCTGCGGTTCCTCGGCGACAAGCCGACGGCGGAACTCGACGGCGGCCGTCGCGTTCCGATCACGTTGCGCCGAGCCGAGATCCTGGCCCTGCTCGTCTCCCGCACCCAAGGCTGGAGCGCCGAAGAGCTGGCCTACCGGTTGCACGGGGACGACGGAGCGGCCTCGACCGTCCGGACGGAGATGCACCGGATCCGCGCGGTGATCGGCGCCGTGGTGGAACCCAATCCGTACCGCTTTGCCGCTGGCGTGCGGGTGGTGTCGGACGCCGACGTCGTGGTCGGGCATCTGCGGGCCGGCCGCCTCGCCGAGGCCTTGGCGGCGTACCCGGCCCGGTTGCTCAACCGCTCCGCGAATCTGAGCGTGGAGCTCATGCGCGACGACTTGAACGAGGCCGTGGCGGCTTCGGTCCGGTCCAGCGGAAACGCCGAGATGATCTCGCAGTGGTGCTCCAGCGACATGGGCTCGGGCGACATCGCCGCCGCCGCCACGCTGGCGAGATTGACCGGTCCCGGGGACCCGCGTTTCCACGTGGTGCGGGCCCGCATGGACCGTATTGACCGGGAGTTGCGGGCGTAGGCTGGGCTCGGACCGGTCACAAGAACGGAAGGCGCGCGATGGGCACGGAATACCAGGTCGGCGATCACGTGGGCTGGAACTCGGAGGCCGGCCGGATTACCGGCGAGGTCACCAGGATCCACACCCGGGACTTCAGCTTCATGGGACGCCAACGGCGCGCCAGCCCGGAAGAGCCGCAGTACGAGGTGGAGAGCGACAAGACCGGCAACCTCGCTGCCCACAAGGGCGGGGCGCTCCACAAGTTGGAGTAGACGGGCGGCTCCTGCCGGTTCCGGGCCTCGCTGCCCGGAGCGCGGACCGTCGCCGGACCTAACCGCCGGGCCGAATCGCCGGTTCGCCCCAGAACAGACCGACCCGGACGAGGAGAAGACGATGTCATTCCAGGCGTATCTCGACACCATCGAGGACAAGACCGGCCTCACGCCGCGGGAACTCCTCGCCCTCGCGAGCGAACGCGGCCTCGACCGGCCTCCGGTCAAGGCCGGAGCCATCGTCGACTGGCTCAAGGAGGACTATGGACTCGGGCGTGGACACGCGATGGCCATCGTCCACATCGTCAAGAATGGGCCGACGATCAGCGGAAAGCACGTCGGATCGGGCGGCACCCACCGCGACGAGTCGACCGACCTGTGGCTGGACGGGAAGGACAACCGTCCCGCCTGAGGGTCCGAACGTTCGCGCACTCCGGGACGCCGCGCCTCAAGCCAAGACCTCAGCCAGCCGGTCCAGCCCGGTCACGGTGTGGTCCGGCGCCGCGAAATACCCCGGATACCTCCCGCCCGAGCGGTTGACCCAGGCCGTGCGCAGGCCGGCCCTGGCCGCGCCGTGAATGTCCCACGGGTGCACGGCCGCCAGCACCATCTCCCCCGGGGATGCGCCGCACGCCGACGCCGCGTACTCGTAGGCCGTTTTTCCCGGCTTCCATGACGGCGCGTCCTCCACGGAAAGCAACAGGTCGAACTTGTCCCCAATGCCCGCGGCGGAAAACAACCTCTCCGCCGCCCGGGTCGAGCCGTTGGTCAGGGTGGCCAGCCGGAACCCGGCCTCCTTCAGGGCCCGCACGCCCTCGATGACGTCATCATGCAGGGCCAGCCCGCCGAGTCCGTCCATGACGTGCTCCACGGCGGCCTCCGGTTCGCGATCCAAGTCCATCCCGGCGAACAGGCCACGCAGCACCTCGGCACCGATGTCCGCGAAGGTTCCCTTGTCGCCGGCCGCCGTGAGGGCGAACCCGTCGCGCAGCAGCGTGGCGAACCAGACCCGCGCCAACGACGCCGGAGCCCCCACCTCGGCGAACCGTTCCGCCATCGGGGACATGTCCGACAGCCCCAGCGCGGAACCACCGAACGGAGGCGAAGTGCTCTCCCCGTCATCGACGACCGGGGCGACCTGTCGGCCTTCGCCCAACACGCACGGACGGGCCGCAGGGGTCGGCCGTCGTCGTGCCATACGGTGTAAGTAATTAACGAGAGGACCCCCTATGGCCTGCGCCGGCTGCACGACATCTTCAAAACTGGACTTCGAGTTCAGCATGGCCTTCCAGCCGATCTACGATGCCGTAGCCGGTCGCGCGTGGGGTTACGAGGCGTTGGTCAGGGGCCTGTCGGGCGAGGGTGCCTTCGAGGTCCTGTCGAAGGTCTCGCCGGAGCAGAAGTACCGCTTCGACCAGGACTGCCGCGTCAAGGCCATCGAGCTGGCATCGCGCCTGTTTCCCGCGGGAGAGGACTTGATGCTGTCGATCAACTTCATGCCCAACGCGGTCTACGAACCGGCCGCCTGCCTCCGTGCGACGCTGCTCGCCGCCGGGCGATACGGCTTTCCGACGTCGTCGATCATGTTCGAGTTCACCGAGAACGAGGAGGTCACGGACACCGCCCACCTGACGAACATCATCACCGAATATCGGAAGCGCGGTTTCACGACGGCCATTGACGATTTTGGTGCCGGTCATGCGGGTCTCGGGCTCCTGGCCGACTTCCAACCGGACCTGATCAAGATCGACATGAGGCTCGTGCGAGGGATCGACACCAGTCCGGCCCGCCAGGCCGTTGTTGCCGGCATCGTCGGCATCAGCAAGGAACTCGGCATCACGGTGCTCGCGGAAGGCATCGAGTCCGAGGCGGAGTTCCTGGCCTTGAAGGCAAAAGGCATCCGCCTGTTCCAAGGATATTGGTTCGGAAGGCCGGCGTTCGAGGAGCTTCCGCAGGTCCGCTACGCGTCCGTGTGACATCTCGGGCGCATGTACGGTGGGTCCATGAGCGCATCCCTCGGTGACTTTCTGCGGGGACTCCCGGATTTTCCCGAGAACCTTCCGGACTTCGACGTCGCATCCGCGCCGGCAGACCCTGCCGCGCTGTTCCGCGCGTGGCTCGAGGAGGCGGCTGCCGCCGGCGTGCGGCAGCCACATGCCTGCAGCCTCGCCACGGTTGGCGCGGAAGGACAACCATCGTCCAGGATGGTGCTCCTCAAGAACATCGATGCGGACGGGTGGCACTTCGCCACATCCCGTACCTCCCGCAAGGGAACGGAATTGACCGCCAACCCGAGGGCCGCGCTGAACTTCTTCTGGGCTGACCAGGGACGCCAGGTCCGGGTGGTCGGGAAGGTTGTCGAGCTGTCCGCAGAGGCTTCCGCCGCGGACTGGCGGGGCAGGCCTGCGGACGACGGTCGGGACAACCCCCACTGGCAGCTGTATGCCGTTTTGCCCCGCGAGATCGAGTTCTGGCAGGGGCGCCACGACCGCAAGCACATCCGGCACATCTACCGGCCAGGCGTCCAGTCCGGTCCTCCGACGCCATTCCCCGAAGTTGTCAGCCGGCCGTTCCCAGGGCCTTCTTGCCCGGACACTGGGTCGCGATGACGCGCTGGATCGCGTCGCGTTCGGCCGGGGTCATCCAGAGTCCGTGCTTGGCCTTGACCGCCGTTTGCCGGGCGACGTAGTCGCAGCGGAACCCCTTGTTCGGCGGTAGCCAGGTCGCGGCATCGCCGTCACCCTTGGATGCGTTCGTTGGCCCGTCCACGGCCATGAGGTTCAACGGATCGTTGGCGAACACGAGCCGCTGCTCGGCGGTCATCCGCTGGGCGCCCTTCTGCCACGCGTCGGACAACGCCACGAGGTGGTCGATCTGGACCCGCGTGCTGGTCCCCTGTCCCCGGACGAAGCCGATCGTCCGGCCGGTGAACGGGTCCCGGAGGACACCGGTGGCGATGACGCATCCGCGGGTTCCGGGTTTCGCGGTCGTGTCCCGGAGGTCCCGGCGGAGGATGTCGTTGCGGGCATCGCACCCGTTGCGGTCCGGGTCCTTCCACCCCGATCCGAAGAGGTCCCGGTCGTACCCGGTCTTCGGCGCCCGCCCCTTGACCTCGATGCCCGCCAGCTGCGCCAGTACCGTCCCGGTACCCGGGACGGCCGTGGACGACTTTGGTATGGGTGGCTCCGCAGCCGGCAGGGGCGTGCGGGACGGGGCCGCGGATGTCCGTGGCGTCGGCGAAGCCACGGCCGCGGTCGTAGTCTCGGACAGGGCCGGCGCCGTGGGCGCCGGGGCGTCCGGGGCGGCCGGGGTCGGGGCCTCGGACCAGACGGTGATCGGTGCGCGGGTCGGGGCCTCCGTATGGATCGCGATGGGTTCCACCGGCGGCGACGCGGCGATGTCAGCGCCGCAGCCCGCCAGCGCCCACGTCAGCGCGGCCCCGAGGATGACCAGACCGCGCCCGCGGTGTCCGTTGGCGCTCATTCGCAGCCGACGCCGTCCCCGTCGCGGTCCAGCTTCCGGCTGTACCCGGGGTCGCCCGAGTAGACCGGGTCGGCCCCGGCGGCCCTGACCGCGTCGCAGTTCTCGTAGTAGGCCGATGATCCGGCGGTGTCGTCCACGAGAGTCTCGATCTGGGCCTGTTCTTCCTCTTCCGCCCGACGTTCGGCCTCCGCGGCGGCGTCCGCGGCCGCCTGCTGCGCCGCGGCTTCCTTGGCCTCCGCGGCTGCCTTCCGCTCGGCCTCTGCCTTCGCTTGGGCCTTCGCTTCCGCGACCGCCTGCTCCTCTGCCGCCTTCTTCGCGGCCGCCTTTTCTTCCGCGGCCTTCTTGGCCACCGCCTGCTGCTTCGCTTTCTCCTGCGCGGCCTTCTTCGCCGCGGCCTCTTCCTTGGCCTTGGCCTCGGCGGCGGCCTTCGCCTCGGCCAGTTCCTTGGCGTCGGCGACGTCCTTCTCGTGGGTCGTCTGGCTCACCCAGACGAAGGCCCCGGCGTCGTCCTCGTTGCAGTAGTTGCTCTCCTCGCCTTGGGTCATGACCAGGTGGTCGGCCTCGCAGGCTTGGCCCACGAAGCTGGCCAGTGTCGGCTCCTCGGCGGGGCTCGACGCCCCGGTACCGGCGACTGCGCTGTCCTCGTCGCTCGGAGCCGAGCCCGCTCCAAACACGATGAGTGAGAGGACGAGGAGGGCCGTGGCCGCGCCGGTGAAGGCGCCGGCCCCCTTGCGATTCGGGATGCGCGCCCACCTGACGCGACCGATGATCAGGGCCGCCAGGCCGAACAGCAGCGCAAGGAGGCTGAGCACGAACACCAGGCCCGGCACCAGAGCGAGCAAGAGGATCAACAGCACGGCCAGGACGGCGACGACCATCCACCAGGTGCGTGTCCGGGAATTTTTGCGGGCAGGCAAAGGCCCCGAGAAGTTGGTCATGGTGATATTCCCCCGGTGTAAAGCAAGTCCATCAGATAGGCAAAGCATAAGGCCCCGGCGCTTTCTCGCGTTCGAGGCGCGTCGGCGGACTCCAGCCCCCTCCTCGTCGACCCATGTAGGTGGCGGTCGATCACCGGGCACTCTCCGACGCGCCGGGCGCAGTCATCGCCGTCGCCTTGATGGTTTGCGGGGTCGCCCTGCTTGGCGTGGTGACCGCAACGCTGGCCTCCCGGATCGTCGAGAAGGCGTCCGCGCAAGCGATGGCGTTCTTCGACGAGAGTGCCCTGCCTCCCGGCTTGGTGCAGCAAGGCGAAAGCATTCGCTCTACGGGTAGGGCACCACCCAGTGGTTCCGGCCGAGGCGCCATTCGAGGCCGTCCAGCTCGATGCTCACGACCGGTACCGTGCCGCGGCGGAACAGCCGCCGCCGTTGGTCGATGCGCGCTTCGCCTCGAAGGTAGGCGCGCATGACGAGGCAAAGCCGTCGAAGTTCGTCTTCCTTCTCCTGCTCCACGTCGTCGTAGTCGAAAACGGTGGTCTGGACGTTCAGCTCCGGGATGAAAGCGTCCATCCACTCATAGGTGGCACGAATAATTGCCGTCCGGTCCTGTTTGTCCCGGTTGAACACGCGGACCGCGTGACGCAGGGGATCGTCGCTGGAAGTCGCATCTTCGACGGTGAAGTCCCCGTCGAACACCTCCGCGACGATCCGGTGGAGCATGGCTTTGATGTCGATGGTCACGACGACAGTCTCGCAGGTGCTTCCAGCCCGCGATGCTGCCGTGCAGCTGGGTCCCTCAACCATGGAAACGTGCATGATGCACGCAACCTCCAGCGGGCTGGCAGGCATGCCAGACCGGCACCACTTGGCCGTCCGCTGCGGAGACAGGATCCATTCCTGACATGCGCAGACGATGGCGTTCGGCGTGAGCCGGGGGTTGCTTCGCACACGCAATTCCCGGTGGATAGACGCCGATGGCGGCGCGTACGACGGCCGTGCATCTCTCGGAACGCCGATCCGACGTCGATGGCCTACCGTGCTCCCCGTGGGGCGGCGCGAGGCCGGCACCTGATGGGCCCCGGGACTATTGGAAGTCCGCGAGCCACAGGTCCGGGCCGAACACCTCGTACTGGATGTCCCTAGCGGGGACCCCGCGCCCGATCAGGGCACTGCGCACCGCTTGCATGAACACGAGCGGGCCGCAGAGGTAGTACTCGGCGTCAAGGGGCAGTTCCACGGATCCGACGTCCATGAAGCCCACGAGTTCGCCGTCGGCCATCTGGGTCGGATCCCCCTGCTCCGCATACCAGGTCACCAGGGAGGCTTCCGGGAGTCTCCCCAGGTCCTCGGTCACCTGGCGGCGCAGGGCGAAGGTGTCCGAGGAGTTGGCCGCGTGCAGGAACAACACCTGCCGCCGGCTGGCGGACTGGACGAGATGGGACAGCATCCCGGCCATCGGGGTGATGCCGATGCCCGCACTGGCGAGCACCAAGGGACGGTCCGAGTACTCCAGCACCACGTCGCCGAACGGGGCGCTGAGCACCACTTCGTCCCCCACCTGCACGTCGTGGTGGAGCAGGTTGGACACCTCGCCGTCCGGGGCGCCGCCACCGTGCACCCGCTTGACCGAAAATTGGCGGTGCATCCCGTCGTCCGCCCGGGTCAAGCTGTATTGCCGGGGCTGGTGCACGCCGTCGGGCATCTCGATCTTCAGGGTGACGTACTGGCCAGGCAGCGAGGGTTTCACCTCCCGCTCGTCCGTCCGCTCCACGAGGAACGTGACCACGTCCTCCGTTTCCGGGGTCCGCTCCACCACGCGCCAGGTCCGCCAGATCGTCTCCGGGGATAGCCGCACGGCCCCGTACAGGCCTCGCTCCTTGTTGATGAGCATGTTGGCCATCAGCCAGTACACCTCGTCCCACGCGGCGGCGACCTCGGGCGTGACGGCGTCGCCCAGGACGTCGACGATGGCCCACATCAGGTTGTCGTGGACGATCTGGTACTGGTCCGGCCGCAGCCCCAGCGAGACGTGCTTGTGGGCGATGCGCGACAGCAGATGGTCCGGCAGCTGCTCCGGCTTGTCGACCAGATACCCGGCGAAGGCCGCGATGGACCCCGCGAGGGCCTGCTGCTGGCGGCCGTCCGCCTGGTTGCCCCGGTTGAAGAGCCCGTCCAGCAACTCCGGATGCGCGCTGAACATGTGACCGTAGAATCTGCGGGCGATCTCTTGGATGTTCTCGCCGACGACGGGAAGCGTGGCCTTGACGATGGGTAGCGCGGTGTCCGACAGCACGTGATGCTCCTGGGTGGTTGATGATGGTTGCTGCCGGGGCGACCCGCAGCCAAGGCGGCGCGGGTTGGCCGCCCCCCGGGACGGCTCGGGAAGGTTCGACCGACCCGGCGGCCGCGGGGCGTCAGGACACGGCCCGGCGGATGTTCTTCTGCTCGGTGCGCCTATCCCACCAGCGCTGGAGCACGAGGAACCCGAGGATCCACGTCCCGAGGGCGGTCACTATCCAGACCAGCAGTGTTGCGAGGATCCAGGCGGTGAGACCGGAGACCGTCAAACCGTCCGGGATGAGGGTCGCGATCCATATAGCGAGCAGGGTCGACACCAGGCCCACTCCGCCGAGGATGGCCGAGGCGTACTGGCGGGCCATGTTGAACACGAACGGGCCCAGGATGGCCTGGGCCACGACAAAGACGATCACGGCGGTGACGAATCCCGAGGTCTGCAGCGTGACTCCGTCAATCATCGCCCCGGCCAGCAGTAGCCCGGCGGCAGCCGTCACCAGGTTGATGGCCGCCTGAAGCAGCATGCGGATCATGGCAAGTCCTCTTCCGGGGACCCGGCCGACGGGTGCGGACGGCTGGGCCCCCTGTGTACAGGGTGGCAAGAACCTCTTCCGACCACTCCATGAGAGACCTTGGGCGGCCCGGGGTCAAGGGGCGACAGCCGCTACTTCCGCCCCTCCGTCCGTGTTCTTGCGGCACAGCGTACGGCCCGCTTGTCTTCAAGTACTTGAAGTTCCTATCGTTGATGGTGTGAGCTCACCGAACATCCGGCCTACATACTCCATCAAGGAAGCTTCGGCGTTGTCCGGACTGCCGGCCAGCACGCTGCGGTACTACGAATCGATCGGCGTGATCGCGCCGATCGGCCGCGGGGCGAGCAGCAGGCACCGGGTCTACACAGAGGAGGACCTGGACCTGTTGACCTGGGTGGCCTGCCTGAGCGCGACGGGAATGTCGGTGGGCGACATGCGCCGCTACGTCGAGAACGGGGCGCTGGGCCCGGCTGCGGCCCCCGGGCAGATCGAGCTGTTGGAGGCCCAACAGGAGCAGCTGGCTCTGGAGGCGAAGTCGATCGCACTGCGGAGGCGGTACGTCGGGCTGAAAATCGAGTACTGGCGCGCGGTCCAGGCCGGCGACGATGCCCGGGCCATGCAGCTGTCGGACGAGGCACGCGCCTTGGCCGAGGACCTGAAGAAGACCAAGGAGCAGTAGACAACACGCCCCGCCCCGCCCTCCAGGAAGCGGACGACCACGGCCCGGCCGTGACGCGGGGACCACCTTGCCGAGCAGGATGACTGCCGGCAGACCTGAATCACCAACCGACCATTGCCACAAGGAGTAAACACATGACCACCACTGTCCACGCCTACGCCTCCCCCTCCGCCGACGGGGACCTCGCCCCCACCACCATCGAACGCCGCGACGTCGGTCCCCACGACGTGCTGATCGAGATCAAGTACGCCGGCATCTGCCACTCCGACATCCACACCGTGCGCGGGGACTGGGGACCGCAGCCGTACCCGCTGGTGCCCGGGCACGAGATCGCCGGCGTCGTCGCCGAGGTCGGATCCGAGGTGACCAGGCACTCCGTCGGCGACCGGGTCGGCGTTGGCTGCATGGTCAACTCCTGCGGCGAGTGCAAGAACTGCACGGCGGGCGACGAGCAGTACTGCCTCAAGGGGATGGTCGGCACCTACGGCGCCACCGACCGCGACGGAACCGTCACCCAGGGCGGCTACTCCACCCACGTTGTCGTCACCGAGGACTTCGTGCTCGGGATCCCCGAGGGCATCGGGCTCGACGCCGCGGCGCCCCTTCTCTGCGCCGGCATCACCACCTACTCGCCCCTGCACCGCTGGGGCGCCGGACCCGGCAAGAAGGTCGCCGTCGTGGGCCTCGGCGGCCTCGGGCACATGGCCGTCAAGATCGCGCACGCGATGGGCGCCGAGGTCACCGTCCTCTCGCAGTCCCTGAAGAAGCAGGAGGACGGACTGCGCCTGGGCGCGGACCACTACTACGCCACCAGCGACGAGGCCACGTTCACGGAACTCGCCGGTTCGTTCGACCTCATCATCAACACGGTCAGCGCCGCGATCGACGTCAGCGCCTTCCTGGGACTCCTGACGGTCGGCGGCGCCATGGTGAACGTGGGCGCGCCCGCCGAGCCGCTGCCGGTGAATGCGATGGCGCTCATCGGCGGCCGCCGCTCGTTCGCCGGCTCCATGATCGGCGGCATCCCGGAGACCCAGGAGATGCTCGATTTCTGCGCCGAGCACAACATCGGCGCCGAGATCGAGGTCATCCCCGCCGACAAGATCAACGACGCCTACGAGCGCGTCCTCGCCTCGGACGTGCGCTACCGCTTCGTGATCGACACCTCCACCCTGGGATAGCGGATCGATCTGGACGGGATGTGGCGGATACCATTCCGCCACACCCCGTGGCCAGGATCGGACGGGAACGCGGACACGAGCACCTTGGCCGGGGCGACACCCTAACCGCCGGATCCCGAGCCCCCAACGGCGGATCCTCCGCCCGGGGCGCCGATGCCGGTACCCATCAACAACCGAAAGGCCACCATGGACCTCGACGATCTCCTGGCGGCGCTGAACGCCGGCGAGACCATCACCGGGGGCTCACCGTTGCATCACGTCATGCACCTCACCAGCCAGGATGCCCTGCGCGTGACCGGCGAACTCAACAGCGGATACCGGGAACCAGCTCACGTGCGGGAACTGCTGGCCCGACTCACCGGTCAGCCGATCGACGAATCCGTGACGGTCTTCCCGCCCTTCTACTCCGACTTCGGGAAAAACATCACCCTCGGCAAGCGCATTTTCATCAACTCCGGGTGCAAGTTCCAGGACCAAGGTGGCGTCGTCATCGGGGACGACTGCTTGATCGGGCACAACACCGTGCTGGCCACGCTCAACCACGACCTCGACCCGTCCCGCCGCGCGGACATGCACCCAGCCCCCATCGTCATCGGCCGCAATGTGTGGATCGGGTCCAATGTCACCGTCCTGCCGGGCGTGACCATCGGGGACAACGCCGTCGTCGCGGCCGCTTCCGTGGTGACGAAAGACGTTCCACACCATGCGGTTGTCGTGGGCTCGCCGGCCCGAGTGGTGCGCTCGCTCTCCAGCTGAACCATGTGTCCGGTCCCGGATGCACCGGGCACCATCGAAGGACCATGTGACCATGACGGCGCCGGTGGTCTGTACTCCCGGCGGCAGCGGTCCTATCCTGACCGAAGCACCTCCTACGAGGCGGCGCAGCGGAGCTGGATGGCAATCCCCAGCGACGGACGGGCAACACCGTTCCCAGAGACGATCCGGTGGACTCGTCACCTTGCAGCTGACAGGAATCGTGGGGCCCGTAATGCGTGCTGGAAGCCCGGAACCCCTGTCGAGCGGGAATCTCGCGCGGACATCGGTCGCGGAGTCCCCACCGGCGGCGTCTTCCGTTTCGCGCCGCGCCCTCGGTGTCGACGTTGCCCGCGCGGTCGCGTTGATCGGCATGATTGCCGTGCACGTATTCCCCGAGGAGAACGCCGACGGCCAGATGACGTGGGCCTTCGGAATTTTCGGCGGACGCGCCGCCGCCCTGTTCGCGGTGCTCGCTGGCGTGTCCATCGCCTTCGTGGAGCGGCGGTCGCACGGCCAGCTCTATGGCCGCACCCTGGCGGCCGACCGGATGGCACTGGTGGTGCGCGGGCTGCTTATCCTGTGGATAGGGCTGCTGCTGGGTTATCTCGGGGCAATTGTCACCATCATCCCGTATTTCGGTGTCCTGTTTCTCCTGGTGGTGCCGTTCTTCGGACGCTCGTCCGGCTTCCTGCTGCTTGCCGTCCCGGTCTTTGCCATCGGTGGGCCGGTGCTCCGCCACCTGTTTGCCGCGGACATGCCGGAACGGCCGAACGACACAGTCGACTACACGGTGGCCACGGCCACGAGCCACCCGTTGGTGTTCGTGACGGACATGCTGCTCGCCGGCGACTATCCCGCGCTGCTGTGGATGGTGTACGTCTGCGTGGGCATCGTCATCGGCCGCCAGACGCTCACGTCACGAAAGCTCGCGCTGGTGCTGGCGGGATGGGGAACCGTCCTGGCGGCCACGACGTGGGCCATCTCGAAGCTCCTGCTGGGACCGGCCGGAGGACTGGAACGCCTCGTCGCGGCGACACCCGATTTAACCCGCGCAGAAATCGTCGAGCAGCTGGCCTACGGGCCCGAAGACGAGGTGCTGCCCGACACCACGTGGTGGTGGCTCACCGCGATCTCCCCCTACTCCAACACGCCCCTGAACCTGCTGCACAACCTTGGCGCGGCCGTCGCCGCCCTGGGCATCGTGCTGCTCCTGACCCACCGCGGGGGCAGGATCTTCACTCCCTTCGCCGCCATGGGGGCCATGACGCTCACCCTGTACTCGGCCCATTGCGTCGTGGAGATGCTCGAGGTCCTGGACGAGGACCGGCCGGTCGTCGCGCTGTGGATCCAGATCATCGCCTTCATGCTGTTCGCCCTGATCTGGCGAAACTCCGTCGGCAGGGGACCGCTCGAAACCATCATCTCCGATGCCAGCGACTGGGTCCGGACGCGCGTGGGAACTCCGCGGAACAAGACCCGTGCGGAAACGCCGGGGCGGGAAAAGACCGGGAGCCGCCGAAAGACGGCGGCAGACAGGGCCGCGACATAGCGGGCAGGGCATGAAATTACTGTTCGTCGGGTCGGGGCGATTGACGGGTCCCCGGGCCCCGCAAAGCCGGGCGGCGCGGGTCGAATGGCCGTGCCGACCACCGATGGCGGCGCCAATCTCGTTGGCGGAGATCCCACACTAGGCGATGAGCGCCACCCCCATGACCATCGGCAACGAGACCACCGAGGCGATGGAGGTGACCATCGTCAGCGTCTTGAAAGTCCCTTGGGTCGATAGTCCGAGCAGCGACTTGAACATCCAGAAGAAGTTGCTGTTGACCTGAAGGGCGAACATCGCGCCCGAGGCGATGGCGAGTCCGATGACGATCGGCGAGACGTTGATCGAGCCGAGTACCGGGCCGATGATCCCGGCGGCTGCGATGGCCGCCACCGACACCGACCCGATCGCCAGATGTAGCACCGCGGCGATGAGCCAGGCAAGCAAGATGCTGAGGATGACCGGCGCCCCCGCGTCGGCGGTGAAGAGATCGGCCAGGATGGCGTCGAGCCCGGTCGCCCCGATGACGGCCCCCAGGGAACCGCCGATGCCGGTGATGAGCAGGATCTCGCCGGTGGTGTGGAAGCCCTCGCTCATCGCCGTATCGGTGCCCTTCGAGCCAAGGGTTCGACGGCACAGCACATAGGCACCGAGCAGGCCGACGAACAGCGCGAAGTTGGCGTCTCCGAGGAAGGCAATGAAGTCGTTGGAGAACCCGAACAGCTCGGCGAAGGCACCGAAGGCTATCATCACCAGCGGCACGAGGATGGGCAGAAGGCAGACAAACAGCGGGGGGCCGCGCTATCCTCCCCGACCAGCTCGGTGGTCTCCAGCTCGACCATCGCCGGGTCGACCTCTTCGTCCTTCTCCGGCTTCCAGTAGCGGCCGCGCAGGAGCAACACCGTTCCCTCTCGCGTTCAGCCCAGCGACGAGCGTGTCTCGGCGAGCGAGCGCTCCAGCAGCTCGCGGAGCGCGTCGCGATCCACCCCCGTCAAACGCGTGAGGTAGAGGCAGGCCTTGCTCGCACGGTGCTTGCCGAGCAGGGGCGCCAGGTCGGGCCAGCGCTGCGAGAAATCGTTGACGAGGTAGATCGTGTGCTGCGCGGGACCCGGCGCGAAGGCGAGCAGGGGAGCGCGGCCCCCGTGCCCGCTCGCGTAGCGGTACTCGTACTCCCCGAAACCGATGATGCGGCCCGCCCACACGACGGGCTGCTCCCCGCTGATCTCGCCAAGGAGCGCCAGCAGTTCGTCGGCCTCGGCGCGCCGTGGGCCCGTGGCGCGGTCCAGCACCTCCGCCACCGGCAGGTCGGACGGGGACATTGCGGGCGGCTTCGCTGCCATGGTTCTCCTCGCGATCGTGCTGGATCACCCAGAGTACTTCGCCATGGCCGAATCCCGGTGGTGGTCCCGTCAAGCGTCCGTGCCGCGGCCGCGAGGCCCTTCACCGCACCTCCGATGTTTACCGCGCGCCACAGACACCCGGTCAGGGTATCGCCCCCGTGTCCACGGATCGGCCGCCGCGTTCCGGCGCGGCCGGCCGCGGTGACGGTCCGCCGTCGGGCAAGGGGGCCGGGGAATTCGCGGGGGCGACTGCCAGGACCACCAGCGCCGCGCCGATGGCCGACAGGCCGATCCAGCCGGTGGGGGCCAGACGTTCGCCGACCACGAGGACCGCGAGGGCCGCTGCGACCGCGGGCTCGCTGAGCGTCAGCGTGGTGGCGGTGCTCGGCAGCACCCGCGTTAGTCCGTAGCCGAAGAGCAGGTATCCCAGGAACATGGGCACCAACGCCATATAGGCCGCGACGCCGAACGCCTGCGCCGAGGCGACGAGCGGCGCGCCCGCCACCAGCAGCACGGGCACCAGAAGCAACCCGCCGCCGCCGAAGACCGCCCCCATCGAGGCGGCGCGCCCGACCCGGTGGGCCATGAGCCGGTGGACCACCCAGGAGTACGCGGCATAGGTGGTGCCGGCGACCAACCCGAGGGCGATGCTGGCGGCCAGTGCTGCGACACCCGCCGTTGTGCCGTCCATCGTGGACAGGCAGAGCAGGACGGAACCGGCGATGCCCAACAGGGCCGCGAGCATCCACCAGCGGCTCAGCAACCTTCTCTCCAGGACTCGTTCGAGGATGCCCGAGGCGAGAGGGGCCGACGCCAGCGACACGACGGTGCCGATCGCGACGCCGCCCAGCCGCATCGAACTGTAGAAGGCCAGCGGGTAGATGGCAACGGCCAGCGCACCGGTGGCCACGAGCGGCGCGTGGCGGCGCAACAGGCCCCGCGATCGACGGAGGGAGGGCACGGCGATCGCCGCCTGGAGCAGGCCGCCGATGCCGAGGGCGGCCGCACCCATGGCCAGGGGCCCCACGCCCGGGGCGAAGGTGGCGGCCGTGCCGGTAGTGCCCCACAGGAACGAGGTCACCAGAATCGCCGCCACGCCGCCGTTCAAACGGTCCGTCGGCCGGGGGCTCACAGGCGGTCCAGCATGTCCGCCGCGATCGCGCGCGCCCTGACGAGCCGGGTGTCCTGGCCCTCGAGTCCCGCTCGGGCCATCGCCCCCTCGAGCAGGAAACACAGGTGTTCGGACAAATCCGCCGCGCGGTCCGCCTGCGCGCCGCCGCCCAGTGCCTCCGCGAGGATGCCCTCGACCTCCTCCTTGTGACGGCGGACGGCCGCGCGGGCCGGGGCGTCGGCGCCGAGCTCGGCGGCGGCGTTCAGGAGGCCGCACCCGCGGAAACCCTGTCTGTGGGCCGCGGCCGCGTGGTCGATGTACGCGTCGAACACGGCGAGGACGAGTCCCGCGGGCGACGCGGCCAGCGCCGCGCGCGCCCTATACAGCCCCAGCCACTCCTCGTGGCGCGCATCCACATACGCCTCGACCAGCGCCGCCTTGGAGGCGAAGTTGTTGTAAAGGCTCATCTTGGCCACCCCGGCGTCGGCCGTGATCGCGTCGATTCCCGTGGAGGCGATGCCGTCCGCGTAGAAACGCCGCCCCGCCGCCTCGAGGATCCGTCCCCTCGCGCTCCCGCGCCGTTCGCGGACGTTCATATGTGCCCCCACCGTTGCTCGCCGCAGACTAGGTAGATCAGTCTACCGAGGGTCGACGCCCCCGTCGGACGAGATCGGTCGACCGGTCGCTGCCGCGCGGGGGGCGAAGAGCGCAGGTTGCCTCGCGACCGGCGGGTTTCACGAGGGTCGCTCCGAGGCCCCTGGACGAAGCGCGCAGGGGCCGGTTGCCGGAGGAGGTTTCTGGCGTCCCGCTACTTCTTGGCCTCCTTCGGGTGGTCGGCGTCCTTGAGCTCCACCTCGGCCGTGGCCTGGATCAGCGCGAGCAGTTCGGGGTCCAGACCGGGCGAGAATTCCTCCCGCCGTTCTGGCGCGATGGTCATGGGGAATCCCTGCGGCATGACCTCGGTCCGCAGCTCCTGGGAAGCGTCGGACGGGGACGCGCCGCGGAACAGCTTGCCGGCCTCGCTGAGGTCGTCCGCGCCGAAGGTGTACTGCACGTTCTGGAGCCCCTGGTCCAACAGCTTCTTCACCTCCGGGAACCGCTCGGCATTGGTCTTCGGGATTGGCAGGGCCGCGCCCCAGTTGACGCCCAGGCTCTCGAGGGCCTTCGCGTAGGCGTTCTCGTGAGCCTGGTCCCGCACGATCAGGTAGGCGACCGTGGACCGCGCCGTCTTGTTCTCCGTCATCTCGTAGATCCGGCACTTCTGCAGCCGGCCGGTGGACTCCAGCATCAGGTTGTAGAGCAGGTCCAGGACCAGGTTGCCGCTGTTGTAGACGTAGCTGCCGCTCCAGGGGTTCCCGGCGGCGTCGACGGGCAGGGCGCCTTGAGCGGCGACGAGGTAGTGGTGGATGTTGCCGGTGTCCAAGGCGATCTTCAGGGGGGTCGCGCCCTTGGCGCCGGGCTGGTCGACGGGGTCGGTCTTCTTCCCGTTGTAGCGCGGGGACCCGTCGAGCAGCCGGGAGATCGTGGTTCCGATGAGCTCGACGTGGCTGATCTCCTCGGTGCCGATGCCCTGCATCAGGTCCTTGTACGGTTTTCCGGCCGCGTCGCCGCGGAAGTTCATGCTTTGGAACAGGTACTGCATCATCGTGCGCATCTCGCCGAACTGTCCGCCGAGGCCTTCCTGGAGGGCGTTGGCCGCGGCCGGATCGGGTTCGTCGACCGCGATCTCATTGATCAGCTGTTGGGTGTGCAGGTACATTTCCGACTCCTGGAACGAAGGACCGGCCGCGCCGAGGGACTGCGCCATCTCGGCACCAAACCGCCTGACCCGGACCACGTTCCTCGCCGCCGCCACCGGGGTCAAGGGTTGCGTACGATGTAAATCCGCGTCCGGCGAACCCTCGTCCATGCCCGGTGAAGAGCCGGACAGCCACGGTCCACATCCGCCGGAACCACGGCGTTCGGGGCCGGACCCGGCGTCGGACCGGCTGCCCGTGACGCCGCCGCGGAGCACACCGTCGCCAGTTGCCGGACGCGGTCCATCCCGAGCCATGCGCGGCGACCGACACCCACAGCCCCTCCGAGCGACGATCGGCCGGCTCCCGCGGAGGCAGTTCGGGCGGTCACCGAAGACGGCCCCCTCGCGGGACGGTTGGTCGAAGCGTGCTCGCGGAGGTCGTTCGGCCGCCGTGAGCATCCGTCCGGCCAGATTGACGCGTTCCCCGACAACGAGGGCCGCTTGCTGGCCGCGTCCAGGAGTAGCATTCACGCACGGACTCTCACGCGCGCCCGGGTCAGGAGGACCTCCGATGCCGAAGTTGATCTATTCGTACCTCGCCTCGCTCGACGGCTACGTCGCCGACCCAGGTGGACAATTCGATTGGGCGGTCCCGGACGAGGAGGTGCTCGACTTCATCAACGCCACCGAGCGCGACATCGGGACCTACCTGTACGGACGCACCATGTACGAGATGATGACCGGCTGGGAAAACGATCCTGCGGTGGCGGAGCAGTCCCCCAAGAGCGCGGAATTCGCCCGGATCTGGCAGGCCGCGGAGAAGGTTGTCTTCTCGCGCAGCCTCGAGTCGGTCTCCACGCGGCGCACGCGGCTCGAGCGCGAATTCGATCCCTCCCTCGTTCGACGGATCAAGGCCGCTGCGGATCGCGACCTCAACGTCTCGGGTGCCTCGATCGCGGCCTCGGCGTGGCACGCCGGACTGATCGACGAGTGCCACGTGTTCCTGGCGCCGATGCTCGTCGGGGGCGGCAAGAGGATGTTTCCCGGCGGCCTCCGCCAACCGCTGGAACTCCTCGACGAACGCCGCTTCGGCAACGGCATGGTCTTCCTTCGCTATGCCGTGGACCGCTGAGCCGCGGTCGGGGCCGGGGCCCTTGCGGCGCTCGGGCGCGGGGAGGGACGGCATGCGCAAGCGCCGGCCCGCGCCCGATCGTGCCGTCCACGGATGCGGGTGGCGCCGTTGGGTCAGATGCCGGTGATCGCTTCCAGCCGTCCGGCACGGACCGCGTCGGCGAAGGACCGGTAGTCCCGTTCATTCTGGTCCGCGTAGCGCCGGGAAAAATCGGTGATGGAGCGGTCGAACCTGTCGCTCTTGCCGAGGTAGGCGGCGATCGCGACCGGATCCCCCGACCGGGCGTGCGCCCGGGCGAGGGTCCAGCCGCAAGCGTCGGCATACAGCGTCATGCCCAGCGGTTGCATCCCCTCCACCACGGCCGAGCCCTTCATGTCCCGCAGCTGGCGCCAGTACAGGTACCGGTCGTCCCGCGAGCCCTTGGTCCATCCCAGAAAGATGTCGCTCGCGGCCTGCATCATCCGCTGCCCCCGCACCACACGCTCGCCCGGCTGGCTGAACCTGCTCTTCGGCAGGTGGGCCTCGAGCACCGACCGTGAGGCCTCCTTGACCTGGAGGAACAGCGGATCATGTTGATCGCGCCCCTGAAGCAGGGCGATGAATGTCCGCGTGCCCACACTGCCGACACCCACGACCTTGCGGGCGATGTCGACGAGCTCAAAGCGCTCCAGCAGGTGACGCCGGTCATCCGGCAATGAGGCCCGGTACGAGCGGAACTGCTGGCGAATCACGTGGTCAAGCTCGTCGGCGGACATGCCGTATGAAACCCCCAGTTCCCGGAGGGGGATGACGATGGGCGGCTGACTGACGATTCGGTACTTCCCGTCGACGCGCTCGGCGAGCTTGGACAGCGCCTGCAGGCTGTCCCGGGTGTGGGCCTTCGCAACGTTCTCCCGCGCGGTGATGGCCGCGCTCCGGGCCTTCTTCAGGGCCTTGCCCTTCTGGCTGGCCACGGCCAGATCCAAGGCTTCCATCAACTGCTCCGCGGACAGGCGGGCATACCAGATATCCAGCGTCCGCATCTGCGCGAACACGGCCATCGCTTCGCGGTAGGCCCGGACCGCGGCGAGCGTCACATCACGCGTTTCGTCATGGGTGAATGCGTTGTTCCGCGCCGCGATGGTGAAGCTCGTGGACAATCTCTTGACGTCGTATTCGAACGGGCCCGGCAGTGTCTCGTCGAAGTCCGTGAGGTCGAACAGCAGGTTTCGCTCTGGCGAGGCGAAGACGCCGAAGTTGTCCAGGTGAGCGTCCCCGCACAGCTGGGTCGCCAAGCCGGCCCGCGGCGTGTCCATCAGGTCGGTGGCCATGATCTTGGCCGCGCCTCGGTAGAACGTGAACGGTGAGACCAGCATCCGACCATGGCGCACCGGCACGAGGTCGCGTTCCCGCGTCCGGTTCTGTTCCTCGAGGAGCGCCACCGGATCCGGCCGGTCGGGAGCGGGAACCCACGCCGTGTGGCTGGAAACGGGTGTCCTCTCCCGGCGCTCCTTGCCCGCCGCCGCACGTTCCTCGACACTCGGGTGCTTGACTCTCTGGCCAGCCATGCTCGGCGACCCCCTGGGGATGTCCGGAACCGCACATCGCGCGTGGAACGTGGGAATCGCCTCGCCCGACCGACGTTCCTTCCACCGGGGCTGCGGCATCTCGTCCACCTTGATAAGGCGATTGTGGCTCCGGCGCGGCCGATCGTCAACGCTCGGCACCGCCGTGGCGGGGACCGTCCTCGTCGCCGGGCTCGTCTGCTGGTCGTACGGTCTCGCGATGGTCACCCTGGCCGCGCTGGGACTCGTCGGGCTCGGGGCGGCCATCACGCTCCCCGCCAACCTGGTTCCCGCGAAGGATGCCGCGTCGATCTGAGGCGGGCCGTCGGGGCACCCACCCCGGTGTCCCGGCCGGGTAGGGAGCGCCGTAGGCTGGCGTTATGCCATCCCTCGAGTCCGCCGACCCCTCCCCCGGCAACCGCACGCTGGAACGGACCGCCGCCATCCTGGACGCCGTCGGGCCAGCGTCGGTCACGGCCAGCGAGCTGGCGCGCCGCACCGGGCTCTCCGTTTCGACAACCCACCGCCTCGCCCTTTCCATGGTCGAGTACGGTTTCCTCCGTCGGGCCGACAGCGGCAGCTTCCGCCTGGGCCACCGGTTTGTGCGTACGACCCTGGAGAGCTCCGCCCTTCCGGTGCTCGAGGAACTGCGGGAAACCACCGGTGAAACGGCCCAGCTGTGGATCCGCCGCGGCAACGAGCGCGTCTGTGTGCTGAGCGCGGACAGCCGCCACGAGCTGCGGGCCACCCTCCCCCCGGGCTCGCGACTGCAGCTCCCCGCCGGATCGAGCGGGCGCCTCCTCGCCGGCGAACCCGATGCCCTCCGTGAACTCGAGACCGGCGGATGGGTCGAATCCGTGGGCATGCGCACCCCGGGCCTCGGCTCGGTCAGCGCCCCCGTCCGCACGCAGGGCAACATCGTCGCGGCGATCTGCCTCGCCATGCCGCTGGCCCGGGTGGCGCACTCCCCCGGCGCGGACTTCGGCGACGCCGTCCTCCGGGCCGCGCAGCGCGTGGGTGACGAACTCGAGGGACTCGGACACTAGGGCGGAGCCGCGCCCGCCGCGTGCAGCCGCCTTTCCGAAAGGTCGGACTGGGGGTTGTGTGTGCCGTGGATCACTTGCTACTCTCTTCCCGCTAAATGGCAATCAGTTCCCACTTAGTAGGAAATTGCCGGAACCGGAAGGAAGTAGACGCTGTGACTGAGAATCTGCGCATCGAGGGCAACACCCTCCCGCTCGAAGGCATCCGGGTCCTGGAGCTGGGCAGCTTCATCGCCGCCCCCTTCGCCGCGCGCCTCTTCGGCGACTTCGGTGCGGAGGTCATCAAGATCGAGCGCCCCAACGGCGGCGACGAACTCCGCGACTGGCGCAAGACGCGCGGCGCGACCTCCATGCTCTTCAGGACGCTGGGCCGCAACAAGAAGTCGGTCGTCCTGGACCTGCGCACCGACGAGGGGCGCGAGGCGGTCAAGAAGATCGCCGCCCAGTGCGACGTCGTCATCGAGAACTTCCGACCCGGCACCCTCGAAAAGTGGGGGCTGGGCCCGGACGTCCTGACCGAACTCAACCCCGAGATCGTGATGGTACGCATCTCCGGCTACGGCCAGACCGGCCCCTACAAGGACCGCGCCGGCTTCGGCAGCTCCGCGGAATCCTTCGCCGGACTGCGCTACATCACCGGCGAACCGGACCGCCCGGCCGGCCGCGCCGCCGCCAGCATGGGCGACACCGTCGCCGGACTCTACGGCGTCATCGGCGCGCTGATGCTGATGCTGCAGAAGGCCAAAGGCGTCCGGCACACCGGACCGCAGACGGTCGACGTCGCACTCTACGAGGGCGTGTTCAGCCTCCTGGAATCCCTCGTCCCGGACTACGACGCCTACGGGATGGTCCGCAAGCGCACCGGCGGCGCCCTCCCCGGCGTCGTCCCGACGGGCTCCTACCTGTGCGGCGACGGCCTGGAGGTGGTCATCGGCGGCAACTCCAACTCTGTCTTCGTCCGCCTGATGAAGGCGATGGGCCGTGGGGACCTCGCCGCGGACGAGTCGCTGCTGACCACCGAGGCGCGCGGCTCCCGCGAGGAGGAGCTCAACGGCGCGATCTCCGCGTGGACCGGAAGCCGCACGCTCACCGAGGTCCTGGACCTGCTCGACGCGGCCGGCGTTCCCGCCGGCCCGGTCTACGACGCCCCGAGCATCGCCGAGGACAAGCACTACCTCGCCCGCGACATGATCCAGACCCACGAGGTCGTCGTCGACCAGGAACCCGAGCTGATCCGATTCCCCGGCGTCGTCCCGAAGATCCCCGGCCACGAGGGCCGCGTGCAGTGGGTCGGCCCCGACCTGGGCGAACACACCGAGGAGGTCCTGCGCGACCTCGCCGGGCTCGGCCCGGACGAGATCGCCCGCACCAACCCGAAGGTGGCGCTCTAAATGAAGGTGCAGATCACCGACGTCTTCCTCCGCGACGGCCTGCAGGACGAGCCCGTCATCGTCTCCACCGAGGACAAGCTCGCCGTCGCCGACTCCCTCGTCGCCGCCGGATTCACCCGCCTGGAGGTGGCCTCCTTCGTCAACCCCGCGAAGGTCCCGCAGATGGGCGACGCCGCCCGGGTCCTCGGCGGCCTCCCCCGGCGCGACGGCGTCACCTACACGTCCCTGGCGCTGAACGGCCGCGGCATCCAGCGGGCGGTCGACGCCGGAGCCACCGACATCCAGGTGGTCACGTCCGCCAGCCAGGCCCACAGCAACGCCAACGCCGGGCAGGGCATCGAGTCCGCCCTGGCCGACCTGGGCCGGGAGGTGGCGCGCTTCCCGCGCGTCGGCTTCTTCGCCGGCATTTCCACGGCCTTCACCTGCCCGTTCGAGGGCGAGATCGACCCGGGGCACCTGCTGCGCGTGGTCCGCGCCTTCAAGGATCTGGGTATCCGCGACATCGGCCTGGCGGACACGCTCGGAACGTCGCCGACCGAACAGGTCATGGAATCCCTGGCGCACGTGCGCGCCGGCGAACCGGACCTGACCTACCACCTCCACCTCCACAACGCCCGCGGCCAGGCCCTGGCGACGGCGAGCGCCGCCGTCGAGGCCGGCATCGTCCGGTTCGACGCCGCTCTGGGGGGCTACGGCGGGTGTCCCTTCGCCCCCGGCGCGCACGGCAACATCGCCACCGAGGAGCTCGTGCGGCACCTGCACGACGCCGGTCACGAGACCGGCATCGACGAGGACCTCCTCGCGGACGCCGTCCAGCTGGCCCGCGACGTCGTCCTCCGCTCCCCTGCGTTGTCCGCCGCACCGGCCACGCGCTGACCCCGTACCCTTTTCCCACAGACCCCTTGGAGACAACGATGTCGACAACACCCCGCACGGCCGGCCCCGACACGGGCCCGGCGGACTCCACCCAGCCCGACGACGGCGCACGCCTCCCGAACTCGGCGACGCCGGTGGCCCCCTCGCGGGCCGTGCACCACCCCTACCCCCGCGGCTTCCGGATCGCCAGCCTCCCCGGCGGCATCTACTGCGTCCTGTTCGCCCTGCTGCTCGTCTCCGCCCTGACCGGCAACCTGCCGGACTCCATGATCGTCGGCTTCGCCGTGACCATCGTCCTGGGCGGCCTGCTGATCTGGATCGGCAATCTGGTCCCGGTGGTGCGCGACTTCGGCCTCCCGACCATCCTGTGCACGTTCGTCCCGGCCACGCTGCTCGTCTTCGGCCTGATCCCGCAGAACGCGGTGGACGTGGTGCAGAACTTCGTCGGCGGCTACGGTTTCCTGGACTTCTTCGTGGTGGCGATCATCGCCGGCAGCATCCTGGGCATGCCCCGCGCCCTGCTGCTCAAGGCCGGCCCCCGCTTCGCCGTCCCGCTCGTCGGCTGCCTGTTCGCCACCTTCGCGCTGGTGGGCCTGCTGGGCCTGGTCACCGGCTTCGGCTTCCTCGAGGCCGTCCTCTTCATCGCCGCGCCCATCATGGCCGGCGGCCTCGGCGTCGGCGCCCTGCCGATGTCGGAGATGTACGCGTCCGCCACCGGCGGCGACTCCGGCGCCTTCATGGGCGACCTCATGTCCGCCGTCGTCATGGCCAACGTGGTCTGCATCCTGATCGCCGGCCTCTACAACGGCATCGGCAAGCGCGGCCTCCAGCCGTTCGTCGGCTTCAACGGCAACGGCCAGCTGATGCGCATCGAGGGCAAGGCCAGCGAGCTCGCCGTCCCGGCCAAGAAGGACATGTCTTCCTACATCTCCCTCGGCAAGGGACTGGTCATCGCCGGCAGCCTCTTCGTCGCCGGGAACCTGATCGCCGCCTACCTGCCCGCCCTGCACCCGTACGCCTGGACCATCATTCTGGCGGCGGCCGTCAAGATCTTCGGCCTGTTCCCCCGGGAACTCGAGGAGGCCAGCTCCGAGTGGGGCGACATGCTCAGCGCCATCCTGATCCCCGCGCTCCTGGTCGGCGTCAGCATCACCTACATCGAGATCAACGAGGTCCTCTCCTCCCTGAGCAACCCGCTGTTCATCCTGCTGACGGTCGCCACCGTCATCATCGCCAGCCTGACCTCCGGCGTCCTGGGCTGGCTGGTGAAGTTCAACTTCGTCGAGGCCTCCATCACCCCAGGGCTCGTGATGGCGGACACCGGCGGCAGCGGCGACGTCTCCGTGCTCAGCGCCGCCAACCGCATGCACCTGATGCCCTTCGCGGCCCTGACCAACCGCATCGGCGGAGCGCTGGTCCTTTTCGTCACCTCCCTTCTGGTTCCGCTGCTCGCCGGGGCGGCCGGCTGATGGCGGGCCACGTCCTGGGCATCGACGGGCGCGCGCCGCGCCTCCCGGCCGGCGCGTGGGTCGCGCCGACGGTGGTGGGTGCTGGATCGCCCACGGAGACGGAGCCGGCGCGCTGCCTCGCGAACGCCGAGACCCACCGGACGCTGACCGCGCTGCACGCGGAGGCCAGCGGCGGCGCTACGCTGGCTTCCGTCACCACCCGGCCCAACGGAGAGTTGCCATGACCGCCATCGATCCCCCGTCCGCACCCGTGCGCTTCCCGGACCAGGAGCCCACGGTCTCCAGCGCGGTCGCCGAGGCCTTGGCCGGACGAACGCGGCACCTCTTCGGCCTGATGGGCAACGGCAACGCCCACCTCATCAGCCACCTGACGCGGGCGGGCTTCCCGTTCACCTCCGCGCGGCACGAATCGGCGACCGTCACCATGGCGGACGCCTACCACCGCGCCACCGGGGAGATCGCGGCCGCCACCACCACCTACGGCGCCGGGTTCACGAACACCTACACGGCCCTCGCGGAGGCGCGCATGGCCCGCATCCCGCTGGTCCTCGTGGTGGGCGACGCGCCCACCACCGGGCTGCGGCCGTTCGACGTCGACCAGCCGGGCGCCGCCGCGGCCGTCGGCGTCGCCACCCTGACGGCGGGTCCCGGGAACGCGGCGGCCATCACGCACCGCGCCTTCGACCTCGCCCTCCGGACGTTCCAGCCGGTGGTCCTCGCCATCCCCTACGACCTCGGCAACCTGCCCCTCACGGATCCGGAGGACCTCGGGCCGCTGCCTGACAAGCCGGCCCACCTGGCCACCACCGTGGAGCTCGATGAGGTGGCGGCGGTCCTGCGCGCCGCCGACCGACCGCTGATCCTCGGCGGCCGCGGCGTGCTGCTCTCCGGTGCGGCCGCCGCGCTGAAGGAGCTCGGCGACCGCCTCGGCGCGATGTTCATGACCTCGGTCATGGCGGCGAACCTCTTCGACAGCGAATGGGACCTCGGCGTCGCCGGCGGATTCACCCGGACGCACCGTCTGGAACCCGCCCGGACCGCCGACGTCGTCCTCGTCGCCGGCGCCAGCCTCAACGCGTTCCAGACGCGCTACGGGACCCTGTTCTCCCCCGGCACGCGCATCATCCGGATCGACAACGAACCGGCGACCGAGCACCCGCTGGTCACCGACTACATCCGCGCCGACCTGCCCGCGTTCCTGGCCGAACTGCTGGAGAAGGTCCCCGGAGCCGACTCCGCGGACACGTGGCGCGCGCGGGTGCCCGAGGTCGCCGGACCCGACTTCCGGTCCGCGGCGCCGAACGAGGATCCCGCCGAGTTCGGCGCCGACGGACGCCTGAACCCGCGCGCCGTCGTCTCCGTCCTGGACCGCATCCTGCCGCGCGAGCGCTCCGTGGTCATGGACGGCGGGCACTTCATCGGCTGGGCGCCGATGTACCTGTCCGTCCCCGACCCGCGCGCCATGGTGCTGGTCGGCACGGCGTTCCAGTCGATCGGGCTCGGCTTCGGCTCGGCCGCCGGGGTCTCCGCGGCCCGGCCGGACCGCACCACCGTGCTGTTCTCCGGCGACGGCGGGGGGCTCATGGGCCTGGCCGATTTCGAGACGTTCCTGCGCGCCACGCGGCGCGGCGTCGTCGTCGTGCTGAACGACTCCGCGTACGGCGCCGAGCTGCACCAGTACGCGTCCAAGGGCCTCCACGACCAGGCCATGCTCATCGACGAGGTCGACTTCTCCGCCATCGGGCGCGCGCTCGGGGCCGACGGCGCCAAGGCCACGTCCCTGGCGGACCTCGCCGTGCTCGAAGACTGGCTCGCAACTCACGACGACGGCGTGTTCGTCCTCGACGTCGCCATCTCGCAGAAGATCGTCGCGGAATTCATGTCCGCGTCCCTGGATGCCGGCAAGCGCCTCTGACCGCCCGGGCGGGCAGCCGGTTCCCACGCCGCGCACAGGCTCCGCACAGGCCCGCCCCGTAGGTTGGAAACACCTCTCAAGGTGCGAGTGATGAAGAAGGCCCCGGTCCCCCGACCGGGGCCTTCGCCGTGTGCGGGGCGCACGGGAACCCTGCGGTAGGGCGCGGCGCCGGAACAGACCCGCGGGTGTGTTCCGCGCGCCGCCCCTGTGATGATGGGAACCATGGCAAAGCTACGAACCGTCCGGGGCCTCCCGCGCCGCGTCGCCGCCGCGGCCGGGTCGGCCGTGGCCGCGCCCCGCGTCCTGCTCGCGGTCAAGGCCGCCCTGGCGGCGGCGCTGGCCTACCTCCTCGCCCCCCTCATGCCCGGAGTCACCGACGAATACCCCTACTATGCTCCGCTGGGCGCCCTGATCAGCATGTATCCCACCCTGATGGGCTCCGCGCGGGCCGGACTGCAGACCCTTTCCGGTTTGGCCATCGGGATCTTCCTGGCCTGGCTGGTGACGATGCTGGGCGTCCCCCCGCTGCCCGGGGTCGCCCTCGTCGTCCTGGCCGGGGTCCTCGTCGCCGGGCACCGCTGGCTCGGCGCCGGAAGGGACTACGTCCCCATGGCCGCCATGTTCGTGCTCGTCATCGGCGGGCCCGACGCCGACGCGTTCTCTCTCGGATACATCACGCAGATGGGGTTGGGCGTCGCCGTCGGCCTGGCCGTCAACCTGCTGGTCTTCCCGCCCCTGCGGCTGGGGGCGGCAGCCGTGGAGCTCGCGGACCTGCGCAAGACCCTTTCCCGGCAGCTGGACGACATCGGCCAGGCCCTGACGGAGGACTGGCCGCCGGCGCACGAGGACTGGGCCAGCCGGACCGCGCCGCTGGAGGAGGCCGCCGCCTCGGTGCGCCTGGCCGTGGTCGACGCGGACCGCAGCAGCCGGGGCAACCCGCGCACCCGGTTCCACCGCCACGACCTCCCGGCCGACTACGCCGACCTCCGCACCCTGGAAAGCATCACGTTCCAGGTTCGCGACCTCGGCGAGGAACTCACCGCCGCCGTCTGGGGAACGCCTTTCCCGGTGAGCCTTCCGCCGGCGCTCCGCCCGCCGCTGAGCCGGGCCATGCACCGCGTCGCCCGTCTGCTCGCCGCCTGGGAACCGGGGAAGGACCCCGCGGCCGACCTCGCCGACGCCGATGCCGCGCTGCGGGACCTCCTCGAGGCGATGGACCGCGAACTCCTGCAGGGCGCCGCGGCACTGGTCCCCGCGGCGTCCGTGGCTATGTCCCTGCAACGCATCGTCGACGGGATCCGGCTGCGGACCGGATGGGACCCGGCGGACACGCCCTGACCGCCGGGCGGGACGTCAAACCCACCGTCCGATCGGCCTCCCGCACCGCAACGGCACCGGTCGCAGCCCCGCGATCATTCGGCGTTCCGGCGTCGATATCCGAAATTCCAAGATCTTCTTGCGGCGTTGCCGACGCGGGCCCCGGGCCAGCCTCGGTGCTAGTCCTCCCGCTCGTTTTCCTTGCCGCACTCCTGGCACTTCCACCACAGCGGTGTCCTGCCGGTCTCGTGCCCGTCCCTCTGCGCATGGACTTCCCACATGACGGTGTGCAGACGCTCCTGCCGGCAGGCTTCCCCGCTGCAGTAGTACTTCCGCTCCCCCGTGACTTCCCGCACCTCCATGGCCGGCCCCTTTCCCGTCGATGGCCGCCAGCCTGCCACAGTCTCCGCGCAAGGGGAACGCCTCGGCCGCGTGCCGGATCCGGATCCGCGGCCGCCGAAGGGCACGACATGGGCATGGCGACGAAACAGCGCCGCGCGGGAGCCTCCGCCGCGGCCTGCGGGGACCGGTTGCCAGGCCTCAGCGGGCGCCGGGGTCCGGCAGCCAGCTACGGACGACCCCGCCGTAGTTGCCGGGCTCCGGCTGCTCGATCACCCGCTCGCGCACCCCCAGCACCGCGGTCCAGGCCTTGTGGATCAGGTCGTAGTCGTCGACGTCCTCGTCCGTCTGGCCCGGCTCGCGGTACGCCATCCAGCGATCGCCGCCCGAGTGGAAGACATCGAGCATGTAGCGGGTCCCGTCGCGGACCTGGAGATCGTTCTCGGCCGTGCAGCCGTATTGGCGGAGGGAGTCCACGAACTCGGCCACCAGGTCGAGTTCCCCCATCTCCAGGACGGCGTAGAAGTTCTCACGGTGGAAGTCGTACACGTTGGGTGCGTCCTCAACGTAGATCGGGAACCGGTGGTTGCCGGTGGGGATGTAGGCGATGTGCGTAGCCAGGTACGCCGTCTCGATGAACTCGTCGTCGTCGGCTCCGTCGGGGAACTGCGCGGCCCCCGGAAGCGGATACTCCCGGAAGAAGCGCCACAGCTCGGCCGGGAATTCGCGGGCTTCCGAGGGCAGCTCCATCCCGGGGACAACCTGAGCCTCAATGAGCAGGAGGCCCCAGATCATCAGGTCGAAGGCGTCCTCCAGAGAGGCCTCGCCGGCGGCGAACAGGGGTTCGTAGTCGATTTCCATGGCCTCCGAAAGCGACCGGCACTGGGCGAAGGCGGAGTTGGCGAAGTCGACCATGTGTCCCACACGATGGTCGTTCTCCTGGTACTGGTTGTGCGCGTAGAGCGCCAGCGGCAGGACGGAGCCGTAGTCGGCGCACCGGGCCTCCCCGGGATCCCTGTCCTGATACGGCTGGATCAGGATCGTCAGGTTGTTCCGCGCGGCGTCGCGTGCCAACTCGTCCACCGCGGCGGTGTTGGCGCTTCCGTACGTGACCTCGATCAGGGAGGCGACGGAGTCTTCCCAGAGGTCCGCGACCGCGGCGGGGCGACGCCCATAGAGCTCGGCCATTTCCTCGACGCCCTTCCGGACGGTGAAGGCCGCCTCCTCGGATTCACTCGCGGTCCAAGGCCCGGTGGCCAGTCCTTCTTGCACCTGCCCGGCGGGTCGCCAGCTCTCGGGCATCTCGTCCGCGGCCAGCACGCAGGGCGATTCCTGGGGGGGCCGAGCACGACGCCAGCAGCAGAAGGGACGCGAGTAGCCCACAGACCCGTCGCGCGGAGCGGCACACCAGCCGGTCCATCCTGGCGGGCCGGCCAGCGTCCGGCGCTGGACCGGGGGCGCGGGCTGCTGGGCCCGCACAGGCGCGGGCAGTCCTCGAGGTGTACACGCCTCCCAAGGTGCACGCGCCGTTGTTATCGCCGCGTTATCGCCCCCGTGGGTGCGGCCGACAACTCCGGTCGGCGACGCCCGGCGCGACGGCGGTCCGCCACCGTCCCCGCGGTGGAGCGCGTCCGAAGCCCCCGCGCGGACCGCCGGCACGCCCTCCTCGGGGAGGCCGGGCGCCAACGCCGAGGTCCGATCCGCCGCACCGGGGCGACGCACAGGCGCTCGTAACACCGTATTTACGTCCGGGCACTCTCCATGCAACACGCAAATGGGTAACTATATTCAACGAAGTTTCCTCACAGGTAACCCCGATCGATTGGACAGAGTCATGACAGCCATCGCCGACGAGCAGACCCGGGCCCTCGCCCAGCACATGTTCGACGCCTCCCCGGACACCGCGGACGGCGCGGCGCGGCCGGCCTCCAGCGCCGAGGAACGCGCAACCGCGCTGACCGAACTCTCCGGCCGGCACGGAACGAAGTTCATCCTGGCCACGTTCGTGGACCTGAACGGAAAGCCCTGCGCCAAGCTGGTGCCGGTGGAGGCCATCGCCGAGCTCGCCGACGGGGCACTCGGCTTCGCCGGCTACGCCGCGGGACTGATCGGGCAGAAGCCCCAGGACGGCGACCTCTGCGCCGTGCCGGACGTCTCCTCCTTCACACCCCTGGGGTTCATCAAGCCGGGCCTGGCCATGGTCCACTGCGATCCCCACGTCGGCGGCGAGCCCTGGGCCTACGCCCCCCGCGTCATCCTCAAGAACGCGCTCGCCCGGCTCGCCGCGGCCGGCATGACGGCGAAGGTGGGCGCGGAGGTCGAGTACTTCCTCGTCGCGAAGGACGACGCCGGCGCGCTCAGCACCGCGGACGCCCGCGACGACTCGCCCCACCCCTGCTACGACGCCCGCGGCGTGACCCGCATGTACGAGCACCTGACCCACGTCTCGGAGGCCATGAACTCCCTCGGCTGGGGCAACTACGCCAACGACCACGAGGACGGCGCCGGCCAGTTCGAGCAGAACTTCAACTACGACGAGGCCCTCGTCACGGCCGACCGCGTGGTCACCCTGCGCTACATCCTCAACGTGCTGGCCGAGCAACGGGGCATGACCGCCACCTTCATGCCCAAACCCTTCACGGACCGCACCGGCAACGGCCTGCACTTCCACCTCTCGCTGTGGGGCGCCGGGGACACCCCGCTGTTCCCCGACGAGTCCGACCCCCGCGAGCTCGGGATCTCCCGGGACGCATACTCCTTCATCGCCGGCATCCTGGAACACGCCCCCGCGCTGCAGGCCTTCCTCGCCCCGACCGTCAACTCATACAAGCGCACGGGCGCCACCACCACCGAGTCCGGTGCCACGTGGTCCACCAACCGCGCCTCCTACGGCGGCAACGACCGCACCCACATGATCCGGGTGCCGGACGCCAACCGCCTGGAACTGCGATCCGGCGACGGCGCCGCCAACCCGTACCTGGCCATCGCGGCCACCATCGCCGCCGGCCTCGACGGGATCGAGAAGGCCATGGACCCCGGAACGCCCTGCGGTCCGGGCGAGCGCAAACCGCACGCGCACGCGCTGCCCGCCACCCTGCTGCACGCCGTCGAGGCGCTGCGCAGCGACGACGTGATGCTCGCCGCCCTCAGCGGCGACGCGGCGATCGGCCGCTACTTCGCCGACGCGAAGGAACAGGAGTTCATCGCCTGGCACGGGCAGGTCAGCGACTGGGAGATCACCCACTACCTGACGGCCGTCTAGCGCCACCCGTCCCCACCCCCAGAGACCACCACCGCTCGAAAGACAAGGAACCAATCGACATGTGCGGAATCGCCGCCCTCCAGGTCCGCAACACCGCGTTGCGCCCCCAGATGGGCTCCCTGCTCACGGGGATGCTCTGCCAGATCATCGAACGCGGCCCGGACTCCGCCGGCATGGCCGTGTACAACAACCCGGACCTCGTCGCCGAGGGCTTCGCCACCCTGAGCCTGTTGGGCATCGACCTCGGCATCTCAGCCCGCGATCTCGAGCGCGTCCTCGGCTCCTCGCTGCCCGTCGGCGGCGGGACCAAGGTGCGCGAGCTCGGCGACACCACGCTGCTGAGCGCCGAGGTCGACGCCGAGACGCTCGCCGGCGCCGTCGGCGCCAGCTACCCGGGCGTCGTCGTCGCGGGCCGCGGCGAGCACGTCACGGTGATGAAGAGCGTCGGCAACCCGAAGGACGTGGCCGAGCGCCACGGGCTGGCGGGCATGTCCGGCACCCAGGGGCTGAGCCACACCCGGATGGCCACCGAGTCCGCCGTCACCGCGTCCGGCTCGCACCCGTTCGCCGTCGCCGACGACCTGTGCCTGGTGCACAACGGCTCGTTCTCCAACCACGCGTCCGTCCGCCGCGAACTGCAGCGCCTGGGCGTCGCGTTCGATTCTGAGAACGACACCGAGGTCGGCGCCCGCTACGTCGCCCACCGCCTGTCCGCCGGCGACGACCTCGAGACCGCACTGACCAATCTGGGCAAGGTGCTCGACGGCTTCTACACCCTGGTGGTCACCACCGCGGACTCGATGGCGGTCGTCCGCGACCCGATCGCCTGCAAGCCGGCCATCATCGCCGAGACCGAGGACTACGTGGCGATCGCCAGCGAGTTCCGCGCCCTGGCGCACCTCCCCGGCATCGAGTCCGCCCGGATTTTCGAACCAGAGCCCGGCCGCGTCTACACCTGGAACCTCTAGCCGCCGGGAAGCCCGGCACCGCGCCGTTCGGCCCGAACCCGCCGGCACCTCCACATCCGCACCACAGCAAAGGGAACACCCATGACCATCATCGACCTCGTGGAGGCCGCGACCCCCGCGGCCGGCACCTCCTCCTTCGACCTGGACGCCGACACCGTCCGCGACCTGAACCGGACGCTGCACCGGGCTGCCGACGGCGAGCGCTTCACCGTGGGCAACCCGGGAGGACGCCACTCGATCGGCGCCGGCATCAGCGCCGAGCTCGCGCTCGACGTCGAGGGGCACGTCGGCTACTACGCCGCCGGCATGAACCAGGGCGGGACCGTCACCATCCGCGGCAACGCCGGGGTCGGCGTTGCCGAGAACATGATGTCCGGGACCGTCCGGGTCGCCGGGGACGCCTCGCAGTCGGCCGGGGCCACGGCCCACGGCGGACTGCTGGTCATCGAGGGCAACGCCGCGGCCCGCTGCGGCATCTCCCTGAAGGGGGCGGACATCGTCGTCGGCGGGAACATCGGCCACATGTCGGCCTTCATGGCCCAGGCCGGGCGCATGGTGGTCTGCGGCGACGCCGGAGAGGCCCTGGGCGACTCCATCTACGAGACGCGGATCTACGTCAAGGGCACGGTCGCCTCGCTCGGCGCCGACTGCGTCGCCAAGGAGATGCGCGACGAGCACCGCGCCGAGCTCGCCGAACTGCTGGCCGCCGCCGGGCTCGAGCACAACCCCGCGGACTTCACCCGCTACGGCTCCGCCCGCACGCTCTACCACTTCAACGTCGACAACTCGAGCGCCTACTAGCGCCCGCCCTTCCGCCCTCGACCACCTCCGCGCCCACCAGGAGCCCACCATGACCCTCACCGCCTCCACCTCCATCTCCGGCACCGCGCCGTCCCCCGCCGAACTCGGACTGCGCGAGTCCGCGACCTTCGACCGCGCCACGATCTCCGACATCCGCCGCGCCGCCGAAACCGGCATCTACGACATCCGCGGCTGGGGCGCCAAGCGCGCGCTCCCCCACTTCGACGACCTCCTCTTCCTCGGCGCCTCGATGTCCCGGTACCCGCTGGAGGGCTACCGGGAGAAGTGCGGCACCGACGTCGTCCTCGGCGACCGCTACGCGTCCCGGCCGCTGCGCCTGGACATCCCCGTCACCATCGCCGGCATGAGCTTCGGCGCCCTGTCCGCCAACGCCAAGGAGGCGCTGGGCCGCGGGGCCTCGGCGGCGGGCACCTCGACCACCACGGGCGACGGCGGCATGACGCCGGAGGAGCGCGGCCAGTCCCGGAACCTGGTGTACCAGTACCTCCCCTCCCGCTACGGCATGAACCCGGACGACCTGCGCAAGGCGGACGCCATTGAGATCGTCCTGGGACAGGGCGCCAAGCCGGGCGGCGGCGGCATGCTGCTGGGCCAGAAGATCACCGAGCGAGTCGCCGGCATGCGCACCCTGCCCGTGGGCATCGACCAGCGCTCCGCCTCGCGCCACCCCGACTGGACCGGACCGGACGACCTCGAGATCAAGATCGCCGAACTGCGGGAGATCACAGACTGGGAGAAGCCGATCTACGTGAAGATCGGCGCCTCGCGCCCCTACTACGACACGGCGCTGGCCGTGAAGGCGGGTGCCGACGTCGTGGTCTTGGACGGCATGCAGGGCGGAACCGCCGCCACGCAACAGGTGTTCATCGAGCACGTGGGCATCCCGACGCTCGCGGCGATCCCGCAGGCCGTGCAGGCACTCCAGGAGCTCGGAATGCACCGCAAGGTCCAGCTGATCGTCTCCGGCGGCATCCGCAACGGCGCCGACGTCGCCAAGGCCATGGCCCTGGGCGCGGACGCGGTCGCCATCGGCACCGCCGCGCTGATCGCCCTGGGCGACAACGACCCGGCCTACGCCGACGAGTACGCCAAGCTCGGCTCCGCCGCCGGCTTCTACGACGACTTCCAGGACGGCAGGGACCCGGCGGGCATCTCCACGCAGGACCCGGAGCTCTCGGCCCGGCTGGACCCGGTCGCCGCCGGACGGCGGTTGGCCAACTACCTGCGCGTGCTGACGATGGAGGCCCAGACCATCGCCCGCGCCTGCGGCAAGGCCCACCTGCACCACCTGGAGCCCGAGGACCTGGTGGCGCTGACCGTCGAGTCCTCGGCCATGGCCCGCGTGCCGCTCGCGGGCACCCAGTGGATCCCCGGCGCCGGCGGAACGGGATACTGACCGTGGCCACGACCGACACCTTCGACTACGCGGTGGTCGGGGCGGGGCTCGCCGGCGCCGCCACGGCCTGGAGGCTCGCGCAGCGCGGGCACCACGTGGCCATCGTGGAACGCGATGAACCGGCCAACGACGCCGGCAGTTCCCACGGTTCCGCCCGCATCTTCCGCTATGTCTACGAGGACCCGTTCTACACGCGCATGGTCCAGGACTCGTTCGCCGGATGGCGCGAGTTGGAGGCCGCGCACGGCGGACCGCTGGTCACCCCCACGGGGTGCCTGGACCACGGGGAGGTCCGCGGGCCGCGGCGGCTCGCCACCGTCCTGGACCGGGCCGGCCTGTCCCACGAGTTGCTCTCACCCGACGAGGCGGCCGGGCGCTGGCCGCAGTTCACCTTCACCACGGAGGTTCTGTGGCACCCCGGTGCCGGGGTCATCGACGCCCAGGAGTCGGTGCACGCGATGGTGGCGGCCGCCGTCGGGCACTCGGCCACGCTCCTGACGGGCTGGCCCGTGGCGTCGGTCGCGAAGTCCGGCGCCGGGTACACGTTGACCAGCTCCGATGGGCGCTCGATCGCGGCCCGCGGCGTGGTGGTCGCGGCCGGCGGCTGGCTACCGGGCCTGCTCGGCGGGCTGGATCTGCCGGACGGCTTTCTGGCATCGCTGCCGCGGTTCGAAGTCAGGCAGGAGACGGCGTTCCACTTCCCCTACCGCGAAGAGCCCGCGGCAGACGCGGGCTGGCCCACCTTCATCCACAAGGCCCACTGGATCCAGGTCTACGGGCTTGCCGGTGGCCGGGACGCCGGCCACCGGGGCCAGAAGGTCGCGGAGTACAACGGCGGCCGCGTGCTGCCGGACGCCTCGGCGCAGGACGGCCTGATCGACCCCGCCCACCGCGCACGGATGGTCGGCTACGTGCGGCGCCACCTGCCCGGACTGGTTCCCGAGCCGTACGCCGAGACCACCTGCCTGTTCACCAACACCCCGAACGACGACTTCGTGATCGACCGCGCGGACGGCATCACCGTCCTCTCCCCGTGCTCCGGGCACGGCGCCAAGTTCGCGCCGCTGCTGGGCGAGCTGGCCGCAGGCCTGGCCAGCGGCGCGGGCACCGTGCCGGATCGCTTCCGGACCTCGCTGAAGGTGGCCGCGCGATGACCACGACGGCGGAGCACTCCGCATCCGCGGCCGGGGCGCCGCCGGCGACCGTGGCCGGGCTGATGGCCGGGATCGCGGGCACGGGCACCGACCCCGCGCGCGGCGGCTACACCCGCCCGGTGTTCTCCACCGCCGAACAGGACCTGCGGGCGTGGTTCACGGAACAGTCGGAACTCCGTGGGCTCGCCGTGGAGACGGACGCGAACGGCATCGTCTGGGCGTGGTGGGACGTCCCCGGCGCCAGCGGGCCGCGGGCGCGGGACAACGCCGTCGTCACCGGCAGCCATCTGGACTCCGTGCCCGGTGGAGGGGCCTTCGACGGTCCGCTCGGCGTCGCCTCGGCCCTGGTGGCCATCGACATCCTGCGCGCCCGTGGGCACGCGCCCGTCCGGCCGCTGGCCATCGCGGTGTTCCCCGAGGAGGAGGGCTCCCGCTTTGGGGTGGCCTGCCTCGGCTCCCGGCTGCTGGCCGGAGCCATCGACCCCGACCGGGCGCGCCGCTTGCGGGACCCGGACGGCAACACGTTCGCCGACGTGTCGGCCGCCCACGGACTGGACCCGAACCGGCTGGGTCCGGATACCGCGGCCCTCGCGCGCATCGGCCAGTTCGTCGAGCTCCACGTCGAACAGGGCCGCGGGCTGATCGACCTGAATCGGCCGGTGGCCCTCGGCTCCTCCATCCTGGGCCACGGCCGTTGGCGACTCCGCCTGACCGGGCAGGGAAACCACGCCGGAACCACGCTGACCGAGGACCGCCGGGATCCGATGGTCGCCGCCGCCGCCTGCATCTCGGCGGTCCGCGCGGTGGCGTTGCGGCGCCGGAACGTGCGCGCCACCGTGGGCCGCATCGTGCCGGTGCCGGGGGGCACCAACGTGATCGCCTCCGCCGTCGACCTCTGGATCGACGTTCGTCACCCAGACGACGCGGTGACCGCCGCCGCCGTGGCGGACATCGGCCACGAGGCCCGGATGGCCGCGGCAGGCGAGGGGTGCGGCATGGAACTGATCGAGGAATCGCTCAGTCCCACCACGCACTTCGACACCGGGCTGCGGGACGCGCTGGCGGCGTTGCTGCCCGGGGCCCCGGTGCTGGACACCGGCGCCGGGCACGACGCCGGCGTGCTGGCCGCGCGTGTGCCGACGGCGATGCTGTTCGTCCGGAACCCCACGGGCGTCTCGCATTCGCCGGAGGAGCATGTGGAGGACGACGACGCCGAAGCCGGGGCCCTGGCGCTGGCGGACGTGCTCGCGGGACTCGGTTAGGCGCGCATGGGCGGGGTTCGCGACGACCGATCCGCCTATGATGGGCCCATGCCCACCCCGCCGCCCCCCACCGCGCCCCCGGCGCCCGCCGCCACCCCGGACGATGCGCCGGGACCGGACGGTCCGGCGGGTGCCGCCGCCGCGGGCTCGCTGGAGCGGGTGATCGCCGTGCAGGTCAAGAACCACCGCCTGTCCCAGGGCATGTCCGCCGCCGAGCTGGCCGTCCGCACGGGACTGTCGAAGGCCATGGTCTCCAAGATCGAGTCCGCGTCCACGTCCTCGTCGCTGACCACGCTGCAGCGGCTGGCCGACGGCCTGGACCTGCCGGTGACGGCGCTCTTCCAGGGTGCGGACACCGAACGCGAGGCCGCATTCACCAAGGCCGGCCAGGGCAGCGTGACGGTGCGCAGCGGCACCCGGCACGGGCACGAGTACCGTCTCCTGGGCGACCTCAAGCGCCACGCGACGCCGATCGAGCCGACCCTGGTCACCCTGACCAGCGCATCCGACGTCTTCCCGCAGTTCCAGCATCCCGGCACCGAGTTCATCTACATGCTGGAAGGGCGCATGGTCTACGGGCACGGCTCCTACGAGTACGAGCTGGCCCCGGGCGACTCGTTGGTCTTCGAGGGCGAGGGACCGCACGGCCCGCTTCGCCTCATCGAGTTGCCGATCCGTTTCCTCGCGGTCACCGCGCACTAGCGAACCGGCCGCCGGCCCATTCTCGGCCGCGGGCCGGTGGCTGGGTTAAACAACGAGTTTACGGTGCCGAAACCCGCGGTAGTTCATTCCCAGTGAAACTGGTTTCACGCCAGGCAATCGACGTGTCCGGCGTCCGCCCGTTCACGAGGAGACCAGACCATGCCACCAGCCGACCTCGCGTGGATGTTCGCAGCATTCGCGCTCGTCCTCCTGATGTTCCCGGGCATCGCCCTCTTCTACGGGGGCATGCTCAACGGACGCAACGTCCTGAACATGTTCATGATGGTCATGGGTTCCATGGCCGTCACCACGGTTGTCTACGTCCTGTTCGTCCACGGCATCGTCACCGGCAACTCGGTCGGCGGCGCCGGCATCATCGGCAATCCCGTGGAATTCCTCGGCTTCGAGTCCTTCACCGCCGACGACGGCTCCGACGGCGCCTACTGGGGCGCCTTCTTCATCCTCTTCGCGGCCATCAGCATCGCGATCGTCGCCTCGGGCGCCGCGGGCCGCATGAAGTTCGGCTCCTGGCTGGTCTTCTCCGGCCTGTGGATCGCACTGGTCTACGGGCCGCTCGGCCACTGGGTGTTCACGTTCTCCGACGAGGAGTCCGGGTACGTCGGCGGCTGGATGCGCAACGTCCTGGGCCTGCACGACTACGCGGGCGGGACCGCGGTGCACATGAACGCCGGCGCCTCGGCGCTCGCGCTCGCCCTGGTCCTGGGTCGCCGCCGCAACACCACCAACCGCCCGCACAACCTGCCCCTGGTGCTGCTGGGGGCCGGCCTGCTGTTCGTCGGCTGGATCGGCTTCAACGGCGGCACCGCGGCGGGAGCGAACTTCCTGGCCGGGTACGTCATCCTGACCACCCTGCTCGCGGCGATGTCCGGCATCCTCGGCTTCCTGCTGGTGGAGCGCTACCGCGACGGCCAGCCCACCACCCTGGGCATGGCCACGGGCCTGATCGCGGGCCTCGTGGGCATCACCCCGGCGGCCGACGCCGTCACGCCCGTCGGCGCCCTGCTGGTCGGCTTCGTGTCCGCGGCCGCCGTCGCCTGGGCCATCACCTGGAAGAAGCGGCACAAGATCGACGACTCGCTGGACGCCTTCGCCGTGCACGGCATCGGCGGCATCGCCGGAGCGCTGTTCGTGGTCCTGTTCGGCGCCGCGGCCGCGCCCGCCGGCGTCGCCGGGATCTTCTTCGGCGGCGACGCGAACCTCCTGTGGCGCGAGACCGTGGCCATCGTGGCCACGCTGGCCTACTCCTTCGGGGCCACCTACGCGATCGCCTGGACCATGAACAAAATCAGTCCCCTCCGGGTCCCCAACGAGGTGGAGGACACCGGTCTGGACCAGGGCCTGCACGCCGAGTCCGCCTACGAGATCGGCGCCGAACTGGGCCGCCCCTCCCATTCCGGCAAGTTCGTCGCCACCCGTCCCGCCCCCAACCACACCGCGAAGGAAGTGCCGAACCAGTGAAACTCGTGACCGCCATCATCCAGCCCGCCAAGGTCGACGACGTCAAGGACGCCCTCAGCTCCGCCGGTTTCCGCGGCATGACCATCACCCGGGTCGAGGGCCACGGCCAGCAGGCCGGCCGCAGCGAGTTCTACCGCGGGTCCGAGGTCCGCGTGGACTTCGTCTCCAAGGTCCGCGTCGAGGTGATCGTTCCGGACGAGGAGGCCGACACCGCGATCGACGCGCTCGTCGCGGCGGCCCGCACCGGCAACATCGGGGACGGCAAGGTCTGGGCCTCCGACGTCAGCCACCTGGTGCGCGTCCGGACCGGGGAACGCGGCCCCGACGCCGTCTAGCCCCGGCGGAAACGGCCCCCGGACACCACGTGCGGGGGCCGTTTCCGCGGACATCACCGTGCCGTTGTCGCGGGCTGCTCCTGGAAGGCCGGAACGACATGCTCGATGAAGAGTTCGAGGGAGCGCTTCTTCTCCTCATGGGTCAAGCCGTTGTCGGACCAGAGGCTGAACTCGCTGACGCCGAGTGCCTCATAGTGGCGCAGGCGGTCGATGATTTCGGCAGGCGTTCCGATCATCGCGGTCTTGTGGAGCGACTCCGGCGCGAACTCGGGCCGCCCCTCGAACTTCTCGACCGGGCTGGGCTCGAGGAAGCCGTTCCGCGGCGTGCTCTTGTTGCCGAACCAGGCATCGAACGTCCTGTAGAACTTCTGGATGCTCTCCGCCGGGCGGCGCCATCCCTCGGGTTCGTCCGCGGGGTGGACGTGAGTGTGGCGGAGCACCATGAGGTCCGGCCGGGGGACGCCGGGGTTGTTCGCAACCGCCGTGTCGAATTTGCGCCCGAGGTCCTCGACCTCCTCGTCGCCCTTCATGAGCGGCGTCACCATCACGTTGCAGCCGTTGGCGACGGCGAACTCGTGCGAGGAGATGTCGCGGGCGGCGATCCACAGGGGCGGGGCCGGCTTCTGGACGGGCTTGGGGACGCTGGTCGAGGTGGGGAACTGCCAGACTTCGCCGTCGTGCGCGTAGTCGCCCTCCCAGAGCGCGCGGACCGCCGGGACCATCTCGCGCAGGTGCTTGCCGCCGTCGACCGCGGGCAGGCCGCCCAGGAGGCGGTCGAACTCGAATTGGTAGGCGCCGCGCGCCAGCCCCACCTCCGCCCGGCCGTTGCTGATGACGTCCAGGAGCGCGGTCTCGCCGGCCACGCGGAGCGGGTTCCAGAAGGGGGCGATGATCGTTCCGGCGCCCAGGCGGATGGTCGACGTTCGCGCCGCCAGGTACGCGAGCTGGGGCATGGGGCTGGGGGAGATGGTGTACTCCATCGAGTGGTGTTCGCCGATCCAGACGGTGCTGAAGCCTCCCGCCTCCGCGATGAGTGCCAGCTCCGTCAGGTTCTCGAAGCATTCTCGATGGGAGACGCTCTCGTCCCAGCGCTCCATGTGGACAAAGAGGGAAAAGCGCATTAGTGGCTCCTAGGTTCTGTGGTGGTCGTGACCGACGCTTCGTGGGTGGACGCGGACGCCCGGGCCGCGGCCTGGCGTTCGGCGATGGTCTGGTCCGCCTTGGACCAGTGGGTGGCCGGCACCTCGCGGATGATGACCGTGGTGTTCTCCGGGACCGCGCCGACGGTGTCCTCGGCGGCGCGGTGGATGGCGGAGACGAGTGCCCGCAGCTGCTCGGGGCTGCGGCCCTCGGCGATGGAGATGTCGATGAGTGGCACGGCGCCGTCCTTAGCTTCGCATGATGAAGGGGTCGGCAACCGGCCCTTCGTCGGTGTTGATCCACACGCTCTTGAGGCGCGTGTACTCGTACATGGATTCGATGCCGTGCTCGATGCCGACGCCGCTGCTCTTGAAACCCTGGCGCGGGGACATCGGGGACATGGCGCGGTAGGTGTTGACCCAGACGGTGCCCGCCTCCAGCCGCCGGGCCATGCGGTGGGCGCGGGCGAGGTTCTGCGTCCACACACCGGCGGCGAGGCCGTACTGCGTGTCGTTGGCGAGCGAGAGGACCTCGTCCTCCGTCTCGAAGGGCATGACGGCGGCGACGGGCCCGAAGATCTCCTCGCGGGTGACCCGCATCTGGTTGTTGACGTCGGTCAGCACGGTGGGCGCGTAGAAGTAGCCGGGGAGATCGACATCGGGGCGGCGGCCGCCCGTGAGCACGGTGGCGCCCTCGGAGACGCCGAGTTCGACGTACGAGTCGACCTTCTGCCGCTGCGCGTCGAACGCCAGCGGGCCGAGTTCCGTGGCCTCGAGCATCGGGTCGCCGATGACGATGCCGCGCGCCCGGTTGGCGACCTTTTCCAGCAGCTCGTCGTAGACGGAGCGGTGGGCGAAGACGCGGCTGCCGGCGATGCAGGTCTGTCCGGCTGCGGCGAAGATGCCCGCGATGACGCCCATGGCGGCGTTGTCCACGTTGGCGTCCTCGAAGACGATGTTCGGGCTCTTGCCGCCGAGTTCCAGGGTGCACCCGATGAAGCGTGCCGCCGCCGAGGACGCGATGGACGCGCCCGTGGCGGTGGATCCGGTGAAGGAGATCTTGGCCAGGCGCGGGTGGTCGACCAGGGGCGCTCCGGCTTCGGCGCCGTAGCCCGTGACGACGTTGACGACGCCGTCGGGGAACCCGGCTTCGGAGGCGAGTTCGGCCACGCGCAGGATGGTGCGGGAGGTGTATTCGGAGGGTTTGATCACCAGCGTGTTGCCGGCGGCGAGCGCCGGGGCGAGCTTGGAGGTCGTCAGCGTGAGGGGGCTGTTCCACGGGGTGATGGCCCCGACGACGCCGAGGGGCTCGCGCTGGGTGTAGTTGAGGATCTGGACGGAACTGGTGGGGATCTGGCTGCCCTGGATCTTGTCGGCGAGTCCGGCGTAGTAGTAGAGGTACTCCGGCAGGGTGGCCAGCTGGCCGCGCATCTCGCGCAGGAGCTTGCCGTTGTCCTGCGTCTCCATGACGGCCAGTTCCTCGGCGTGCTCCCCCACCAGCTCCGCGAGGCGGCGCAGCAGGTGTCCGCGTTTGGTGGGCGAGAGGTCGCGCCACAGGGGGTTCTCGAAGGCCTCGCCGGCGGCGGCGACGGCGGCATCGACGTCGTCCCGGGTCCCGCGGGCGGCCTCGTAGAGGACCTCCAGCGTGGCCGGGTTGGTGCTCTCGAAGTACGCGCCGCCGATCGGGGCTGCGGGGCGTCCGTTGATGTAGTGCTCGTAGCGCTCAGTCATGGCTTTCTCGGCTCGATTCCTCGATGAAGCGGTGGATGATCAGGGCGAGCTCCCGGGGTTGTTCCACGGGCAGCATGTGGCGTGCGCCGGGGACGACGACGGTTCTGCCGCGCGGGATGGCTTGCCCGAGCCGGCGCGACATCTCCGGGGTGGACCCCGGATCGAGTTCGCCGGTGACGGCCAGGGACGGCAGCGCGATCTTGCCGAGCTCGGGGCCGATCTCCGCGTCGGCGGTGGCGAAGACCTCGTAGGCGTGCAGGTAGGACTCCTGGGAGTTGGCCAGCAGGGTGGCCCTGGTTCCGGACACCGTCGTGGCGTCGACACCCGATCCTGCCGGGTACCAGCGCACGACGGATGCCTCGACGCTTCCCGCGAAGTCGCTGCGTGCGTTGTCCAGCCTGTTCCGCACGGACGCGGCCTCTTGCGGAGTGCGCGCGCAGACGGAACTGACACTGGTCAGGGAGGCGACAAGATCGGGCCGGTGCCGGGCGAGGTGCTGGGCCACGAGGGCTCCGAGCGAGAAGCCCACCAGGTGCGCCCGGCCCGGCAGGCGTTCGGCGACGTCCGCCGCGAGCCCGGCCAGGGTCGCCGGGCCGGTCAGCGGAGGCTGCCCGCCGTGCCCGGGCAGGTCCAGAGCGAGCGCGGGGCGGTCGGTGAGCCCTGCGATCTCCGCCCGCAGGGGCTCCCACATGGTGTGGTCCAGCCCCACGCCGTGGAGCAGGACGATCGGCAGGGGCTGGACCATGCTCACTGCTCGGTGCTCAGCGGGGCCAGGCGCTGCTGGGGGCGCCCCTGTGCCGCGGCTGCGAGCGCGATGACGATCTCGCCCGGATGCGGGGCGTCGGCGAGCCGGACCTCTATGCTCTGGTGGTGCGACCGGATGGTGGCGTCGGTGATGTGCTTGAGCGGGATGTCGAAGACGATCCCGGCGGGACCACGCTTCTCCACGGCCGGGAGCAGGGTGGTGGCGTAGGCGGCCTTGCGGAAGTGATCGCCGAACTTCAGGGTGTGGATCAGCGCCGAACCGTGCTCGATCTCCCCCTCCAGCCCCACGATGGCCGCCTTGCCGTAGGCTTCGACGGTCCCACCCAGCGCCTCGACCACGCGGGGGGCGAGGAGCTCGCCGATGCGGGACGCGGTCTCCTCGATGCCGGGGTTCAGGTCCTCGACGAACCCCTGCCCGTGCCAGGGGTTGGGAATGACGGCCGCGACGACGGCGACGCGGGCCACGGGCTCGACCGGGCGGCCTCCCTCGGTCAGGGTTTCTTCGACGATGGTGTAGATCTTGCGCGGGTTCATGCGGTTGCTCCTTCGAGGACGGCGGACGTCACGGCTGGGTCGGTGCTGCGGTCACCGATCCGCGGGTGCGGACGCGGCCCGGTGGACGCGGCCGCTGCGACGACGATCTCGTCGGCACGGGGTCCGTCGCCGACGCGGATGGTGATGGTTTGGTAGTGGCTACGGGTGGAGGCGGCGTTCTTGTGCCACATCGGGATGACGATCGGCTGGCCGGCGTCGGCGCGGTCGTCGGCGAAGCAGAGGATCGAGGTGCCGTCGAGGAATTCCCGGACCAGGTTGCCGAAGTACGGGGTGTGGATGAGTGCCGCTCCGTGCTCGATTTCGCCGGCGGTGCCGACGATCGCGGCCTTGCCGAAGGCCTCGACGCGGTCCGCGCCGCCGAGGCGTTCCGTGAGGCGGCTGCTCAGCTCGCGGGCGAGCTGGGGCGCGATCCGCTCGGATGCGCGGCCGAGGTCGGTCGACGGATCCGTTGCCGCCCAGGGGTTGGGCAGCACGGCTGCGACTGCGGCCCGTACGGACGGCGTGGCCGGCTCCTGCCCGTTCTCCAGGAAGGTCTCCTCCTGGTAGTAGACGATTTTGCGGATCCCGGGCGTGCTGGAGACGGTCATGCCCCACTCACCAGATGCGTCGTGCCGGTGCCGTTCGCCGCGGTCTTCTCCGGGAAGGGACGCAGGCCGCGCAACCCGTGCCCGCGGGCGTCCTGCAGTTGCCGGTTGTGGTGGGCGCGGTCTCCGGCGGCGTCGGGGCCGTGGAGGATCGAGAAGCGCATGGCGTGTTCCTTTCGTGTCGGCATGGGGCCGGCCGTGGTGTCTACGGGTGAGGGGCGTCGGTGGCGGTCCGGGAGTCGGCGAGGACTTCCCGGGCGGAGGCGTAGACGTGGTTGCGCATGGCCGCCTCGGCCCCGAAGTGGTCCTTGGCCTTGATCATGTCCAGGACGGCACGGTGCTCGCCGGTGGAGGTCTTGATGCGGCCGGGGTGCTCCGCGGTGCGCAGCACGAGCCGGTGGTACGCCAGCTGGTTCATCAACCGGTCGTACTGCTCGATCAGCTTTCGGTTGTCCGCGCCGGTGATGATGGTGCGGTGGAACTCGTTGACCAGTTCCGCGTAGCGGGCGGCGTCCTGGTCCAGCGACGCCTGGTCGGAAGCCTCGACGTTGCGCTCGAGCACGCGGAGCTCCGGGACGTCACCGCGGCGGGCCAGGAGGCCGGCGGCCAGTCCCTCGAGCCCCTCCTTGAGCTGGAAGAGTTCGACGATTTCCCGGCGGGTGGGTTCGCGGACGAACGTCCCGACCTTGGGGCGGATCTCCACCAGGCCCTCGTGCTGCAGCTGCTTGAGCGTTTCCCGGATGGGGGTGCGGCTGACGTCGAACTGTTGCGCGAGGACCGCCTCCGAGAGCGGGCTCCCCGGCGGGAACTCCCCGCCGAGAACCAGGCGCCGCACCCGGTCCAGCAGGGTGGCTTCGCCGGAGTCGTCGACCTGGTCAACCTCTTGCATCGTCTGTTGCATGCAACAAACGGTAGATGCCACTCCACGAGACGTCAAGGAGTAGGTCATTTTTTCCCCGAAAACACCGCGATACATAGAATTTACCTGAGATACGCCTCAGGGGATTGACGCGATGATGTGATCGGGATTACGTTCATTGCCATGCAACAAGAACTCAAATCAACCCTCACCACCGTCTGGCGCCAGGCATGGGACCTCGGCGACGTCGACGCCCTGCAGACCGTGGTCACTCCCGACTACGTCCGCGTGAGCCGGGCCAGCGGCAAGGCGTCCACCCTCGAGCAGCTCCAGGCGGACATCCTCGCGGTCCGCGCCGGCTTCCCGGACCTGACCACGACCATCGACGCCATCGTGACCGAAGGAAGCTCCGCCGCGATCTTCTGGACCACCAGCGGCACGCACACCGAGCCCTTCCTCGGCGTCCCCCCGACGCACCAGAAGGTGCAAACCAGGGGATGCAACCACGTGACCCTGGTGGACGGGCGCATCGACCGCGAGGAGGTCACCTGGGACGGTTCCGAACTGCTCGACAGCCTCGGGGTGCGCCACCTCCGCGACGCGCGGAAGCCCGACGACGTCGTCCTCGACGACCTCTCGGGGGATCCGGACCCCGACGTCATGAAGACGTTCAACCGGCAGTTCATCACCGGCGTCACCGTGGTGACGACCCAGGAGAACGGCGTGCCGAAGGGCCTGGCCGTCAATTCCTACGCCTCGGTGTCCCTGGACCCGGCGTTGGTGATGGTCTGCATCCAGAAGACGTCCTCCACCTACCCGGCGCTGCACGCGGCGACCCACCTGGGGATCAACATCCTGGGCACGGAGCAGCGGTCAACCGTCGCAACGTTCGCGTCCAAGTCCACGGACAAGTTCGCCGACGTCGACTGGCACGCGGGCCCGCACGGAAGCCCCCTCATCGACGGATCACCGGCGTCGCTCGAGGCGGAGATCCGCGAACGCTTCCAGGCAACGACCCACACCGTGTTCATCTGCCGCGTCCGCCACGCGGAAGTCACCGAGGCAAGCCCCATCGTCTACAAGGCCGGCCGCTTCTACGACAGCGACGACCTCACCCAACTTTGAGCCGCAGGGCCCGCGGGCCCTCCGATCGAGCAAAAAAGGAGAAACCCGTGGTGCAACAACTCGACCCCTCGGCCCTGCCCCGGACCCGGACACCGCGCCGGACAACGGACGGGAAGCCGGGAGCGGTCTTCCTGCTCTCCGTCGGATTCATCACCGTCTTCGTAATCTGGGCCGCGGCGTCCCCCGAGAACCTCGGATCCGTCATGACGTCCAGCATGAACTGGGTGGCGGCTTCGGTCGGCTGGAGCTACCTCGCGGTCCCGCTGCTGTGCATCGGGCTGCTCCTGTACATGGCCTTCAGCCGCTACGGAACCATCCGGCTCGGCTCCAGCACCAGCAGGCCGGAGCACAGCACCTGGGCCTGGCTGGCCATGATCCTCTCCGCCGTGATGGGCATCGGACTCATCAGCTACGGCGTGGCCGAACCCATATCCCACTTCATGGCACCGCCCCATGCCCTCGCCGACCCCGAGACCATGGACGCGGCCGTCCGGGCCATGCAGTTCAGCTTCTTCCATTGGGGACCACACGCGTGGGCCATCTTCGGGGTCTTCGGACTGGCCATCGGCTACTCCACCCACCGCAAGGGGCGCCCCGGCCTGGTCTCGCCCATGCTCCGGCCCGTCCTGGGCAAACTCGTCGATGGATGGTTCGGCAAGGCGATCGACATCTTCGCCATCATCGCCACCCTCTTCGGCACCACGACCTCCTTGGGCCTGGGCGCTTCGCAGATCGCCGAGGGACTTAACCGGATCCTGGGACTCCCCACAACCCTGCCCATCCAGATCGGCATCATTGCCATCATCACCGTCCTGTTCACGCTCTCCGCGCTCTCGGGCGTCAACCGCGGCATCAAGTACATCAGCCAGGTCACGATGGGACTCTCCGTTGCCCTCGCGATCTACGTCCTCATCGCGGGCCCCACCAACTTCGTCACCAACCTGTTCTTCCGTTCCGTCGGGCAGTACTCCAGCGACTTCTTTGCCACGAGCCTGTACACGCCCTCCACGGCCGACGACCTGCAGTGGATGCAGTGGTGGACCTACTTCATGATGGCCTGGTGGCTCAGTTGGGGTGCATTCGTCGGCGTCTTCCTCGCGAAGATCTCGAAGGGCCGCACGGTTCGGCAGTTCGTCGCAGGCGTCCTCGGCGTGCCCAGCTTCGTGTTCTTCGCCTGGTTCACGATTTTCGGCGGAACCGCCATCAAGATGGACATGGACGGCGCCGGGATCGGCGAAGCCACGACGGAGAACATCAATTCAGCGTTCTTCTCCATGCTCGAGCAGCTCCCCGTGCCCGAACTCACCGCCGTCGTCACGGTCGTCCTCGTGGCCTTGTTCTTCATCTCCGGCGCCGATGCGAACACCTTTGTCCTCAGCATGCTCTCCTCCAAGGGCAGCCTGAGCCCGACCAAGCCGGTCCTCACGTTGTGGGGCGTCCTCACCGGCGCGTGCGCCGTCCTGCTCCTGGTGGTGGGGGGCCTCACGGCCCTGCAGCAGGCCGCGATGCTCTCCGCACTCCCCTTCACGATCATCGTCGGCCTGCTCGGGGTCTCCCTGATCCTGGAGACCCGTGCGGACCCCGAGTTCCAACTCCACCGGGCCGTGCGACTCGGCGAACTCCGTTCGGGAGGACTAGGCACGGAGGACCCCCCGGTCCGATAGGGCAGCGGGTCGACGCCTTTGCCGCAACCTGCGGGATCGCCCTTGTCCGGATGCCGGGCAGGGGCGGTCCCGCGTTCGAGGACGCGTTTCACGGACAGGCTGTGGCACTACCCGGAGGAAGCGGGCCGGCACACGCACCGCCTAGGCCGATGCCCCTGCCCGGGTCCCCGCCCGGTGGGCCACAGCAAAGGGGGTTCCCCGCGTGGCTAGCGCGCGCTACGCTAAAACCGGTCGAGCCCAGGCCTTCCACCAGACGCGTGCGAGGAGCGCTCCATGGCCCACCGACTCCACCTGCTGCTCCGCGTCGATCCCCACGGGTCCGGCAGTGAACTCCTCGTCCGCGGCTGCCTCACCCCGACGGGGTGCGCGGTCTCCTCCCGGTCATGCTGCGCGGCCTGCGTCTCGCCGGGGACCATCGGCTGCTCATCGACCTCACCCGGGCCCGACACATCGAGCCCGACGCGTCGGCGCTCCTGCATGGAATCGCCCCCAACCTCGGGGCCGACGGACCATCCAGGACCGGCGGCGCCGCCCTTCGCGCCTCCCCGCCCCGACGGAGCGCCATCCGGCCGTCTGGGCACGGAGCATCCCTTCCACGCAAGGAGAACCGCACCATGTCCTCGCCCCACACCGTGACCGTCACCGCCACCAGCCCGCACCCCAGGGACTGGGGCCGCGCCCTCGCCGAGGCGGTCACACAACTCTCTGGCCTCCATGGAGGCACCGAAGACGAGGCGGCCAGCGCGCTCTTCGACCGCGGCGTCCATCTGAGCGTGCGCGAATCCGGAACCGAGGTCGAAGTCACGGTCACCCTCGGCCCGGCGTCCGCCGCCGGTGACACGTCCTCGGACACGCCGGTCGCCTGAACCCAACGTTCGGCCCGGCCCCGGCCGCCGCTGCCGGCCGTCCGGGACCGCGCCGGTCCGACGCCGGACGCGTCACCGCGGGCGCGATGGGTCGGCTCCCATCTGGTGAGCCGGGCCGCCCGGGCGTTTAATGGTGGGAAAGAACGCGCCCGCCCCGTGGCCACACCCCGCGGCCCGCCGGCCATGACGCGGCAAGGAACCCGTCATGACCGAAATCGCCGACGCCCGCCCCGACACTCCGGTCGCGGCGGCCCTGCAGGACCTCGTCCTCGCCAGCGCCGACGTCGACGGGTTCCTGCACCAGCTCGCCGCCCACGCCGCCGAGACCCTCTCCACCGGCCCCGCGACCGTGCACTGCGGCGCCACGCTGCTGCGGGACAAGAAAATGGCCACAGTCGCCAGCAGCGACCGCCAGGCGCTCGAGCTGGACGAGCTCCAATACGACCACGGCGACGGCCCCTGCCTCAGCGCCGCCCGCACCGGCACCCTGGTCTCGGTGCCCGACGTGCGCCTCGAGCGGCGCTGGCGCCCCTACCTCGACGCCATCGCCCCACGCGGCATCGGATCCATCCTCGGCGTGCCGCTGGACCTCGGCGACCACGCGTCCGGGGCCCTGAACTTCTACGCCACCGCCCCGCACGCCTTCGGGGAGCAGACCCTCGCCGACGCCCAGGGCTACGCCCGGCAAGCCGCCGCGTCGCTGCTCCTGGCCGTGCGGATCGGCCGGCTCGCCGACAGCCGGGACCACCTCAAGACCGCCCTGGCCTCGCGCACCCCGATCGACCTGGCCACCGGCATCCTCATGGCCCAGAACCGGTGCGGCCAGAAGGAGGCGTTCGAGATGCTCCGCGCGGCGTCCTCCCACCGCAACACCAAGATCCGGGACCTCGCCGAGCACATCGTCCGGTCCGTCGGCGGCGAACCGTCCGAGGCGTACTTCAAGGACTAACGACGCCGCCGCCACAGCGCCGACCGGCCGCCATGCCCCGTGGCCCCTCCCCCGGCGGCGCGTACGGGGATAGCATGATGCTGGAACTGGAAAAGCAAATCGGTCTTACCAAGGAGCGAAAGCAATGGACAACCCCGACCCCGACGCCCTCGACGTGGTCGCGGACTTGGTCAGCGAAGAACAGTGGCTCGGCAGCCAGGCCGCCCGCGACGCCACCACGGCCGCACCTGCGGAGGACGCTCACCGAGAAGACCGTCTGCAGAACGTGGAACAGGAACTGGACCGGTGTTCGGACCTGCTGCTTCCCCGCCGCGACGGACGAACCGTCGGGGGCACGGACGGCAGGGGCTAGACGCCGGAAAAGCCGCGACGCCGGGACCCGTCGCAGCGTGCTCCGCGCGACCCGGGGCTACGGCCGGACGGCCCGCGCGCTGCGCGTCCTCGAGCGCGACACGTGCCCCCGCCAGGCCCCGGCGGCCAGCGCGGCGAACACGAGCAGGGCGGCGCCCCGCCACACAACTCCCCACACGTCCTCGGACTCGATCGCGGAGGAGGCGACGTTGAAGCCCCAAAACGCGGCCATGACGGTGTAGAACCACGCGGTGCCGAGCCCACGCCCGCGCTCGGGTTCGGAGGAGCCGTCGAGGAGTTCGAGGGCATACACCTCCGGCGGGCCGAACTCGTCCTGCGGATGAGACGCTCCGCTGTCCCGCCAGTGGCCCCTCGCGTCGGCGACGTGGCGCCGCACGCTCTCCCGCGGCAGGTAGTAGCGGCCGCGGAGCAGACCGCCGAGATGTCCGAACCATGCGTCCGGAGACAGCGTCCGGGAGGCGTCCCCGACGGGAACGGGCCGCGGTTTCCGCCGTGCGCCGAGGACCACGAGAGCGATCGACAACAGCAGCAGTGCCACGACGGGGAACTCGAACAACGGGTCTCGGCCCTTGAGCAACACCGCTCCCGTGGAGGCGGCGGCGATTCCCGCCACGGAACCGACCCACCATTGCCATCCCCGTCGCAGCCGTCCGGCCCTGCGCTCAAGCATCCCCCAGTGGGCCCCGATCCACGCCGCCAGGACCCCGCTGAACAGCACCGCGTGGGCGGGACCCACCTCGGCGGTCCATCCCGAGCCGAAGAAGAGCATGACGCTCAGGATCCCGAGGGACGATCCCGCGGTGAGCAGGAGGAGCATCCACCGGTCCCGGGGCGTGCCGCCCTCCAGGTCGACGCCGGCGCGCTCCTCGACGGGGACGCGGTCACGGGCGACTTCGCGGGCGTAGGCGTCCGCGTCGCCGAAGAGCTCGGCGGCCGCGCGCTCCGTCTCGCGGCAGGCCTCCCGCGCCTCGCCGACCGCTTCGGCGGCGACCGCCGCCGGCACGGAGTGCGTCATGGTCAGGCTGAACAGCAACCTGTCGCCCCAGTCCCGGTCCTTCGGACTCGGCCAGGTATCGGACCTCCGAAGCGTCATGGCGTTTCCCCTTCCGCGGCCGGTGCGGAAGCGGCCGGTGCCGGTGGGGCATCGAGGAGCCCCCCGACCGAACGACTGAAGGGGCCCCAACCGTCGCGGAGGGCCTCGAGGTGGTCGCGGCCCCGCGCGGTGACGGTGAAGACCTTCCGGCCCGGCCCGCCCTCGCCCTCACGCCACTCGGCGGTCACGGCCCCGTCCCGCTCGAGCCGATTCAGCACGGGGTACAGCGCGCCGCCCTTGATGGGGCCGATCCCGGCCGACTGCAGCCGCTGCACCACCGCGTAGCCGTGCGCGCTGCCGCCGGCCAGCACCGCGAGGGCGCACGTGCCCAACAACCCGCGCAGCCACTCGGCGGTGAGGTCCATGTCGTCCATACACTAACCATCACATGAACTACTCTGATCAGCAACTAGTGAATCCGTTCCTGCCCGCTCTTGCTACCGCGCCCCATGGTCTCGATCGGTCTCGCGGATCGCGCCCCGCCGGGCGAAGGGCCCTCAGACGGGCGGCGGGCCCCGGCGCGCGGTTCCGTGGCTGAGAGCCAGGTGCCCACCCAGGAATCCCGCTCCCGCCGCGACCGCGTTCCCCGCGAGGGCGAGGCCCGTGCCGAGGGCGTGGCGGCCGCACTGCCGGGCGATCAGCGAGCCGAGGAAAAGGAAGACCGCGGTGTCGGTGCCCAGCGCGTGCACCGCCCCGATCCGACGCTCGGCGCCCTTCGTCTCCGCCCAGTCGCCGGCGCCCGCAAAGGCCGTCGGGACGGCCGCCCCGAGCCCCACCGCGACGAGGAGCGTGGCGCCCCGGCGGGACTGGGGCCCTCCCGCCAGATCGAGGATGGAAGCGCCGACCCAGGCCCCGAGCGTCAGGTCGGTGAGCGGGGGATGCACGGAGTGTCCCAGGACCGCGGTGTGGAACGGGCTGCGCCGGGCCCATTCGAGTACCGGCCTGTAGACGAGCTCCTGGGCGGCAGCCACCCGCTCCGAGACGGGGCTCTCGCCCACGGCCCGGGCCAGCCGCTGCGGCCATGGAAGAGTGTTCACGCCGTCAGGGTACGACGGGGCGGGGCAACTGCATAGGCCTCGCGGTGTTGCACCGGCCCGATGGACAAGGAGGCGTCCGAAACCACGGGCCGGTGCAATTTACCACTCGCACCTTGAGAGGTGTTTCCACCCTAGGTTCCGTTTCTGGGTGGATCCTGTGTGCCGCCGGGAACGGGTCAGCTGCGCCCGCGCTCGCCGGCCTCGGGGGCAGTGCCGGCCTCGCGTCGCCCGCGGTCCGCGGCGCCGTCGCCGTCCTCCGTGTCCGCGGCCTCTTCGCGCAGCTCGCGGCCCCGGTCGATGTCCTGCCGCCGCTTCTCGAGCTTCTTCTCGCTCGCCGCGGTGTCCCTGGGCGGCAACTGGATGGAGTCCTCCGCCTCGATGCCGCCCTGCAGCTGGCGCCCGCGCTCCAGCTCGGCGTCGAACTCGGCGCCGAAGAGCAGGGAGAGATTGGCGATCCAAATCCAGAGCAGCAGGACGATCACGCCGCCGATCGCGCCGTAGGTCTTGTTGTAGTTCCCGAAGTTGGAGACGTAGAAGAAGAACCCGAGCGAGGCAAGGGCCAGCACCAGCAGGGCGATGAGCGAGCCGATGCTCATCCACTTGAACTTGGGCTGCTTCACGTTCGGGGTGGCGTAATACAGGACCGCGATCAGCAGGACCGCGAACGCCACCAGAAGCGGCCACTTGGCGATGTTCCAGATGGCGACGGCAGCCTCGCCGAGCCCGACGACGTCGCCGATGGTCCGTGCCAGCGGGCCGGAGACCACCAGCAGGATGCCCATGACCACGGTCAGCAGGAGCATGACCAGCGTGGTCAACAGCATCACGGGACGCAACTTCCAGAAGGGGCGGCCCTCGTCGATCTCGTAGATCCGGTTCATGGCCCGGCCGAACGCTCCCACGTAGCCCGAGGCCGACCAGATGGCGCCGGCGAGGCCGGCGATCAGCGCGAGCCCCGCGGCGGGCGCCGACGTCAGTTGCTCGATGGGCTGCCGGAGGGTCTCGACCACCGAGGGGTCGGCGACGCCCTCGATCACGGAGAGGAGCGTCTGCGTGGTCTGCTCGGCCTGTCCCACGACGCCGAGAAGCGACACCAGCGCCAGCAGGGCCGGGAAGATCGAGAGGACGCCGTAGTAGGTGAGCGCGGCCGCGAGGTCGGTGCACTCGTCGCGGGAAAATTCCCGGAGGGTGCGCTTGAGGGCGTAGCCCCACGCCGGCTTCCCCACGTCCGTGGGGCTGTCCGGTTTCCTGTCGTCCTCCGCCGCGGGGGCTCGGGCGGCCTTGGCCGCGCTGTCGTCGCGGGCGGCGGACGCGCCGTCCCCTGCCGATCGGGATATGCCTGGCATGGAGCCCTCCAGTATTTTTTCGCTGCCGCGCCGGGGAGCCCCGGTACGCATTTACACCGTAAGCGGATCACAATGGCGCGGCGGACGCAAGGCCGGGCGCGTCCCGGCGGACTCAGAGCAGCGTGGCCAGCCGCTCCAGGAGGTTCTCCAGCGACTCCTCGAACTCCTGCGCCGAGCGGTCCTCCGAGAGCTGCTCCTGCAGGCGTTCGACGTGCGGGTATTCGCTGAGGTCGGTGGAGGTTTCCGACGAGGGTTCGGACGTGGACACCGGGCTGATCTCCGCACCCATGGCCTCGACCTCGAGGAGCAGGTGGCCCAGCAGGAAGCTGCTGAAGGCGCGGTACGCCGCGACGGCTGCCTCGTCCCCGAAGCCGGAGCCCTTGAGGGCCGCCAGGAAGGAGTCGATCCAGCGCAGGCTGCGCAGCGGTGGGCGGATCCACGGGGCCTCGGGCGGCCTCGTCGCCACCAGGGGGAAGACCAGCGGATGCGCCAGCGCGATGCGGCGGAGCCCGTGCGCCAGCCGGACCAGATAGTCCTGCCAGCCGTCGGTCGGCACGCGGTGCACGTCCGGGTCGTCGGAGAGCTCGTCCAGCACCACCTCGACGATGCCGTCGAGCAGGTCCTCCCGCGAGGGGACGTAGCGGTAGAGGGACATCGCCTCCACGCCCAGCTGCGCCCCGAGCTGCCGCATGGACAGCTGGCGCAGGCCGTGTTCGTCGATGAAGGCCGCGCCGGCATCCAGGATCATGCGTCGCTCCAGGCGTCTCCTGCCCTGGGGCCGGGTCTCGACCGCGGATTCGGAATCACTCACGAGATGCTCCTTCCGTCGTGGCTGGGCTTCCAGCGTACGCCCGCGCGGCCCGCAGGTATCCCCGGGTGACGATCCGCTGGCAGGCCGAGGCCACGGGATTCCCCAGCCGGTAGAGCCAGGACGACGGGCGGCTGAACGCGAACAGCTCGAAGTAGACCCCGCCGTCGGGCTCCAGGACCGCCAGGAAGGACTCCTCGCCCGACTCCGGATGGCCCGGCAGCGTGCCGTACCCGAACCCCGCGCGTCCGGGCTCCTCGACGCACCAGACCACGCGGCACGGCGCCGGCAGGCGCAGCGGCCCCGCTCCGAAACCGCTCACCACGCGGCTTCCCGGCCTCGCGCGTTCGGTGTCCGCCCGGACCCGCAGACCCGCGCCGCGGTGCAGGTCCCATTCCATGATGGCGTCCGACAGGCGGCGGAAGGCCTCGGGTCCCTCCCCCACGCGGATCCGCTCCCGGGCCACGCGGTAGCCGGCGGGCGCCTGGTGCGTCAGCGTCAGGCCGTGCTCCGGGTAGGTCAGGTCGGCGGGCCGGCCGAGCCGCGCGAGGCGGCGGCGCGCCGCCTGCTCGCTGGGACTGTGCCGCTCGAGGGCCGCACCCACGACGCGCAGCGCCACGCGTCCGCCCAGCCGTGTGGGCAGCGGAATGCTGGCGCCGCGGGGCAGCGGGATCCCGGACTTGCGCAGCCCGAGCAGCGCCCGCTGGCGGTCCGAGAGGGTGTCCACGACCGCGGCGAAGAGGAGGCGGTAGCCGGGCATCAGCATCGGGTCCAGGGGCGGTTCCCGCAGGAACCGGACCACCTCCTCCACCCGCGGCCCGCCCGCGAGCAGCCCCGCGTCCTCATACTCCTGGAGACGGCTGCGCAGCTCGGCGTCGCTGCGCGGCGGGTTCGGCACGCCCATCAGCTCGCCGGCGACCGCCCACTCGCGCACGTAGGCGTCTGCGCCACCCACGGCGGACGGCACCGGCCCGCGGAAATGCTCGTAGCTGCGCAGGAACGCGTCCGTGAACGCGATGTGCACCCATTCCGCGAGGGACGGGTCGTTCGCCGAGTAGCGGCGGTCGGCGCCCCGGCCGTCGACGTAGGTTCCGGTCACCGGCGCGTGGCGTCGGCGGACGTGCTCGCAGGCGGCCCGCGCCGCGGCGGTGTCCCCGTAGGTCACGGTGAAGATCCAGCGGATCGTGCCCGCCAGGCGGGCCAGCGGATCGGCCCGGTAGTCGGAGTGCTCGGCGACGCCGGCGAGCGCCCCGGGGTGCAGCGCCTGCAACAGCAGGGCGCGGATGCCGGCGGCGATGGGGGTCATGCCCCCGTTGACGGTCCACACCGCCGAGCCGGGGACGAAGAATCCCCCGTCGTCGCCGCGCTCGAGCTCCGTCTCCCACGCCGGCACGCCCTCGGCCTGACCAGCGAAGGTCAGGCGCAGGCGGTTTCGCAGCGGCCCCAGGACATCCATGGCACGAGCCTATCCGGTCGCGCCCGGCCCGCACTGTTGCGATCCGGCATCGAAGCGCCGCCGGGCGCATCGCCCTCGCTACTCTGGTGGCATGAGAAGCGACGGAAACGGGTGTGGCGCGGCCCGCGGAACGACGGCGGTGCGCGCGGGCCGCGCGCTGGCGGCCTGCCTGGCGGTGGGTCTCGCCCTGTCCGGCTGCGGCGTGGCCCGGGACGTCTTCCCCAAGGCGTTCCCCAGCGAGGCCGCGCCGGCGTCCGCCTCCCCCTCCGTCCGGGCCACCGCGGCACCCGCCGACGAGTGGAAGACCGCCACCACCCGCGCGGGCGACGTGTCGCTGAAGATCCGCGCGGAGTGGACCATGGAGCCCGTCCCGGCCTCGGAGGGGACGTCGAGCACCGGCATCACCGCCTACCGCGTGCTCAACGCCGACGGCACGGAGCTCGCGACCCTGCAGCAGAACCCCGGGGACGCGACGTCGCAGGCCCTGCCCGGGTCGACGTTCACGCCCCTCGACTCCGTGCCGGCCCCGGGGGTGCCGCTCCTCGTGGATTCCGCCAAGGCGCGGATCGTGTTCGACCTGACCACCCACCCGAACGCCGAGTCCGAGGCCGTCTATGGCCTGACCGCCGGCGTCCCGGTGACCGCGAAGACCGCGCCCGGCGGCGCGGTGCCGCTGGGCGGAGGCATCCAGGGTTCGCCCAAGCTCGCGGGTCCGCTGCTCTTCCAGGGCGTCCTGGCGCTGGACCCCGACGCACGCCGCCCCACCCAGCAGGACGCGGCGCTGGCGGCGGCGAAGGAGTACGTCTACACCCAGGAGTACGCGGACCTCCTGGCCATGTTCCGCTCGCTGGACTACCACCCGGACCGGGCCACCGGCGCCAACTGCGACGGCGCCACGTTCAGCTACAAGACCATCAACATCGACTGCGACACCGTGCTGGAGATCTACCACACCGCGCGGATCGCGGAGCTCTACGACGAGCGCCGCGGCGCCACGGTCCGCGTGCTCGGCGACTACCTGTGCACGCTCAAGGACCTCGGCGCGACCGACCTCGACAACCAGCGGCGCGGCGAGGGGATCGACGGCGTCTGCAAGCGCGACGGCGGCTACGGCTCCTTCACGGCCCGCTGGAAGACCGCGCCGGGCTAGGCAGAGGGCTGGTCGTCGATCCGCAGTTCGCCCATCCGCTCCCAACCCTCGCCGTCGACCTGGCGGCTGACGATCCGCGGCGTCTCGGCGAGGGCCGGGCGCATGGCCTCCAGCCCGGCAGCGAAGTGCTCGCTGGTGACGTGGGCCTCCGCGGCGCCGTCCCGGAACGCCTCCACCAGCACGAACTCGGCCGGATCCTCGACGCTGCGCGACCACTCGAACCAGAGGTTGCCCTTCTCGGCCCGGGTCGCCAGCGTGAACGGGCCCACCAGGTCCAGGAACCTCTCGGTGTACTCGGGCGTGGTCTTGAACTTCACGACGATGAAAATCATGTCCCCAGCCTACCGAGCCCCGGTCAGCGCGCCATCCCGCGCCAGCCGAGGGCCTCGCGGTCGGCGCGCGGCAGGCGCTCCACCACCAGGTCGTAGGAGTCCTCGATGAGGTCGCGGATCGTGGACTCGTCCAAGGCCCCGGAGCAGTCGACCGTGTTCCAGTGCCGCTTGCTCATGTGGTACCCCGGTGTGATCTCCGGGTGGGCCGCGCGCAGCCGCGCCGCCAGCTCCGGCTCGCACTTCAGGTTCACCCGTGCCGACCCCTCCGCGGGGCCCTCCCAGAGCAGGGCGAAGAGGCGCGCGGGGCCGTCGGCGCGGCCGCGCACCCTGAAGACGGCGGTGTCCGCCCCGAAGGGGAAATCCTCGAAGGTTCCGGGCAGCGACAGGCACGCCTCGCGGGCATCGTGATACTTCACGCGGTGAATCCTATGCTTAGCGCATGAGCAAATCCGAAGAGGCCGCGGACGCGGTCCAGAACGCCACCAACAGCCCCTGGTTCGAACGGGTCGCCCGGTTCGGCTACGTCGGCAACGCCGTCCTGCACGGACTCATCGGTGGCATCGCGATCAGCATGGCGTTCGGCGGATCCGGCGAGGCCGACCAGGGCGGCGCGCTGGACACCCTGGCCCGGCAGCCGCTCGGGGGCGCCCTGTTGTGGGTGTGCTTCGTCGGCTGCATCGTCCTCGGCATCTGGAGCATCTCCCAAGCCGTGTTCGAGGGGACCGACAAGGCGACGCGCCGGCTCAAGGACGCCGGCACCGGCGTCGTCTTCCTGGCCATCGGCGCCACGTTCGGCACCTACGCCATGGGCGGCCGGGAGGATTCCGGGGAGAAGACCAGCGGCATCAGCGCGGAGCTCATGTCCAACCCTGTCGGCAACTTCGCGCTGCTGGCCGCGGGCGCCGGGCTCATCGGCATGGCGGCCTACTACGTCTACAAGGGCGTCAGCCAGCGCTTCAAGCGGGACCTGTCCGTGCCCGGGGACCCGCGCCAGGCCAAGATCATCACCGTCACGGGTGTCGTCGGCTACGTCGCCAAGGGCCTGGTGCTCGCGGCCCTCGGGCTGCTGTTCATCGTGGCGACCCTCCAACACGACCCCGAGGACTCGACCGGCATCGACGGCGCGCTCCGGGCCGTCCGCGACCAGCCCTTCGGCGTCCCGGCCCTCGCGGCGATCGGGATCGGGCTGATCGCCTACGGCGTCTACCTGCTGTTCCGGGCGCGCTACGACAAGATGGACTAGCCGGCTACACCAGGTGGGCGGCCTCGATCATGGGGCACGCGTCCATGACGACGTCGAGGCCCGCTGCCTTGGCGCGCGCGGCGGCGGCCTCGTCGACGACGCCGACCTGCAGCCAGACGGCGCGCGCGCCGATCTCGATGGCCTGGTCGACCACCGCGCCCACCTTGCGCGAGTTCACGAAGCAGTCGACGACGTCGACGCCGCCCGGGATGTCCGCGAGGCGCGTGTAGCCGCGCTCCCCGTGGACGTCGTCGCCCTTGAGCGACACCGGGACGATCGTCATCCCCAGCTCGTCGCGGATGAAGCGGGACACGCCCACGGCCGCGCGCCGCGGATTGTTGGACAGCCCCACCACGGCCCAGCGCGCCGGCGTCGTGAGCAGGCGCCGGATCAGCTCGCGGTCGTTCACGTGCAGGGCGGACAGCTCCGGCTCGGCGAGCCGCGGCTCCTCCAGCGTCGGTTCGGCGATCGTCGGTTCGGCGATGGAAGGCTCGGGGCGGGACGGCTCGGGGCGGGGCGGTGGCAGCTCGGTCATGCCCCCACGCTACCCCGCGCACCGGCCGCTCTTCGGGGGACGGCCGCTCTTCGGGAGACGTCCGCGCCGGCTACGCGCTCCACTCCTTGAGGTCCGCCGCGGGATCGCGGTCCCACGGGGTCGGCAGCACCCCGCCGAGGTACCCGGCGAACCATTCCTTGACCTCGTCCGAATGGTAGGCGGCCTCGAGCGCCCTACCCTTCTCCGTCTCCGCGAAGCCGGGCTTCGCGGCCACGACGCAGACGTACGGCAGCGAGTCGGCGTCTTCCTCGAACGCCAGGGCGTCGTCCGGAGTCAGCCCGATCTCGGCACCGAGCCGCACGAACAGGAAACCGGCGTCGACGTCCGGGAGCGTCTTGGAGAGGGACTGCTGGTCCACCTCGACGAACTCGAACCCGCGGGGGTTGTCGACGATGTCCTTCTGCGACAGGTGGATCACGCTCTTGTCGCCGGCCAGCTCCAGCAGACCGGCCTTGGCCAGCAGCGCCAGCGCGCGGCCGTTGTTGGACGGGTCCACCGGCAGCGCGATCTTCGCGCCGTCCGGGAGGTCCTCCAGGGACGCGTGGCGGTTGGAGTAGATGCCGCCCGGGGAGCCGTACTCGTAGAACGCGGCCTCGAGGTCCAGGTCGTTGTCCTGGATGAACTGCTGCAGGTACGCGCCGTGCTGGAAGTAGTTCGCGTCGAACTCGCCGTTGGCCACCGCGATGTTGGGCTGGACGATGTCCGTGACGTACTTCGCCTCCACCGTCCACCCCTGGCCCTCGAGGATCCTCTGGGCGATCTTGGTGGGCTCCTGGTACGGCGCGGACTCGGTGACGATCAGCCGGATGGTCTTGTCGTCCGCGGCGCCGGCGGAACCGACCAGCCCGCAGCCGGTGAGGGCTCCGAGCCCGGCGAGGGCGCCGAGGCCGAGGGCCCCGTTGAGGAAGGTGCGGCGTTCCATGGTGTTTCTCCTGTGCTCGGGTTTCGGTGGGGCGGATGCGGCGGAGCGGGCTCCGTGAGACCGGCTCAGGGACCGGCCGGGGCCGCGGTCGGGGCCGCGCCCCCGGGGGACGTCGCGGGGGCCTCGCCGATGGCGTTGAGGCCCTCGGGAAGCGTCCCGTTGACGAAATAGTCGCCGACGGAGCGGGCGCGGAAGGCGATCGGGTTGTGGGTCGCGACCGTCTGGGCGTTGCGCCAGTGCCGGTCCAGTCCCTTGGCGCTCGAGGTGGCGGAGGCCCCGACGGTTTCGAAGAGCTGCTGGGCCGCGCCCAGGGCCAGCTCGGGGACGATCACCTGGGCCTGCTCGACCTCGAGCTCGGCGAGATGGGCCTCCGGCGGCGCCTCGCCGGGCCGGTCCGGCGAGGCGGCCAGCGCGCGGTCCAGGCTGCGCGCGGCGGCCAGCACGGTCGCCTCGGCGGCGTAGGCCTTCGACGCGATGCGCCCGACGAGCTGCTGGATCAGCGGGTCCTCGCGGAACGGCAGGCCGCTGCCGGTGTTGAAGGTGCGCGTGCGGGTGGCCACGGTGGCCGCGGCGTCGTCCCGGGCCGCCCGGGCGATCCCCGCGAGCACGGCGAGGAGGACGAGCTGGAAGAAGGCGGCCTCGTGGACGGCCTCCGCCGTGCCGGAGACCCGGTCGAAGACGTCGGCGTCCTCGACCCGGACGCCGCTGAAGGTCGCGGTTCCGGTGCCGGTCAGCCGCTGCCCGAAGCCGTCCCAGTCGTCGGAGACCCCCACGCCGTCCGCCGCGGTCGGCACCACGACGAACACGCGTCCCGCCTCGCCGGGGACGGCGGCGCTGACCCGCGTGTGCGTGGCGAAGATGGTGCCGGTGGCGTAGTACTTCGCCCCGTCGAGCACCCAGCCGTCCGCGTCGCGGGACAGCGTGGTGTTCAGCGTACCCAGCGCGTTTCCGCCGCGTTCGGTGGAGGCGTTGCCCACGGTCTGCCCGGAGAGGATGCGGGCGTACCAGTCGCGGCGGACGCCGTCGGCCTGCCACCGCAAGGACTCGCAGAAGCCGAAGTGGGAGCGGTACAGGTGCGCGACGTTGGAGTCCGCCGCGGCCAGGTCGATCAGGAGCCGGGCGAACGTCTCCACGCTCGCGCCCGCTCCCCCGTGCTCCGCGGGGACGCGCAGCGCGCCGAACCCGGCGTCGTCGAGCCGCGCCACCGCCTCGAAGGGGAGCTGCCGGTGGAGGTCGCGCTCCAGCGCCCCCTCGGCGATCCCGGCGAAGACCGGCGCGAAGCGGCGGTGGAGTTCCGCATAGCCGGCCGGGCCGGCGCGGTGGATGTCGTGGCTCGCGCCGGATGCTTCCGTCCGGTTGGATCCGCGTCCCGCGGCGGATTCGCGCGTCGGGCGTGCTGCGTGCGTGGCGTGGGTCATTGGTTCCTGTCCCCTGGGGTGTCGCGTCGGGATGAAGTCTCGGGAGGTCGTGTCGGGGGCGTGCCGGGGCGGGCGTGGGCGCCCCGGGCGGGCTACTCCCCGCCGGCCCACTTCGGAAGGTCCTCCGCGGGCGTGCTGTCCCACGGGGTCGTCAGGGCGCCCCCGATGTAGCCCTCGAACCACTCCCTGACCTCGTCGGACTGGAGCGCCGACCGCAGGGCCTCGCCCTTCTCGCTGTCCTTGAAGCCGGGCTTGCCGGACACGACGACGCGGTACGGCAACTGCTCGTCGTCTTCCTCGAACAGCAGTGCCTGCTCGGTGGTGAGCCCGAGCTCCCCGGCGAGCCGGGTGAAAAGGAATCCCGCGTCGACGTCGGGCAGCGTCGTGGCGAGCGACTGCTGGTCGACCTCGACGAACGTGTAGCCGTGCGGGTTGTCGAGGATGTCCTTTTGGGAAATGTGGGTGACCGGCTTGCCCTCGGCGACCTCGAGCTTGCCCGCGCGGTCCAGCAGCTTCAGCGCGCGGCCGTTGTTCGCCGGGTCCACCGGCAGCGCGATCTTCGCCCCGTCCGGCAGGTCGTCGATGTCGTCGTGGGTGGCCGAGTAGATGCCGGCCGGGGAGCCGTAGACGTAGAAGGAGGCCTCGTTGTCCAGGTTGTTGTCCTCGTTGAACTGCTTGAGGTAGGCGACGTGCTGGAAGAAGCTCGCGTCGAATTCGCCGTTGGCCACGGCGATATTGGGCTGGACGATGTCCGTCACGAACTTCGTCTCCAGCGTCCAGCCGTCCTCGGCCAGGGACTCCGCGGCGATACGCAGGGGCTCCTGGAAGGGGGCCGACTCGGTGGCGATGAGCGTGATGGTCTTGTCCCCGCCCGCCTCGGCGCCGGCGGAACCGCCGACGAGGCCGCAGCCCGCGAGCTGCGTGGCTGCCAGGGCGGCGGCCGCGACGGCGGCGAGGCGGGCCGTGCCGGATCGGCGCGCGGCGGATCGGGGGGCGGTGGTCTTCATCGGGTGGCTCCTGTGGCGAGTGGCGCGGCCTGGTCTGCCGCGGCGGAAAGGTGGGTGAACGCCCCGCGGTGGCGGGCGGCGGGATGGGTGGGTTCAAGCAGCGGGCCCCGGCCGAAGACCTTCTCGCGGAGGGTCCCGGGCGCGTACTCGGTCTGGGCGAGGCCGCGGCGCCGCAGTTCCGGCACGACGCCCTCGATGAAGTCGGTGTAGGACCCAGGGAGGATCTGGTTGATGATGTTGATCCCGTCCACCCCCGCGTCCTGCCAGCGCTCCAGCTCGTCGACGATGCGCTCCGGCGTGCCGGCGACCTGCATCGACTCGGCCCGGTAGCGGGCCAGGTCGGCGATGGTCGGGTTGCCGCCGGGCACCGAGGCCCGGGCAGCCTCGAGCACGCCCCGCCCGCCCTCCGTCTCGACGTCGCCCAGCGGGGTGTCCAGCGGGATCCCGCCCAGGTCGATCCCGAGTCCGCCGCCGATGTGGGCGACGAGCGCGTCGAGGTCCAGGTACTCGTTGTACTCGTCCCGCTTGCGGCGCACCTCGTCCTCGGTTCCGCCGACCACGAAGGACAGGCCGGCGAAGACGGTCACGTCGCCCGCCGCCCGCCCGGCCCGCACCGCGGCGGCGCGCACGGCGGCCGCCTTGCCCGCGGCGTGGGCGGGGTTGGGCGCGAAGAGGAACGTCGCCTCCGCGTTGGCCGCCGCGAAGCGGCTTCCCCGCGGCGAGCTGCCGGCCTGGAACAGGAACGGGGTGCGCTGCGGGCTCGGCGCCACCAGGTGCGGGCCGTCGATCGAGTAGCGCGCGCCGCGGTGGTTGATCTTGTTGACCCGCGCGGGGTCGGCGTGGATCCCGCGCTCCTTGTCGGCCAGCACCGCGCCGTCGTCCCACGATCCCTCCCACAGCTTGTACGCCGCGTCGACGTACTCGTCGGCCCAGTCGTACCGGTCGGCATGGGCCGTGAGCCCGTCGGCCCCGAAGTTGCGGTGGGCGTTGTCCAGGACGCTGGTGACGATGTTCCACGCCACCCGGCCGCCGGAGAGGTGGTCCAGCGTCGACAACTGCCGGGCGAGCTGGAACGGGTCGGACTGGATGACCGAGCTGGTCAGCGCCAACCCGATGTCGCTGGTCACGGCGGCCAGGGCGGAGGCGAGCACCAGGGGGTCGTTGGCCGGCACCTGCAGGCCCCGGCGGACGTGGGAGGCCCAGCCTCCGTCGTGGTCGCCGTAGAGCCCCACGACGTCGGCGAAGAACAGGGCGTCGAACTTGGCGTCCTCGAGCTGGCGGGCCAGGTCGGTCCACAGCGACAGTTCGTTGAAGCGGTGCTGCTGCGCCTCGGGATGGCGCCACTGGCCACCCAGGATGTGGCTGGGGGTGTTCATCAGGAACGCGCTGAGCAGCAGGCGCGGACGCCCGGAGGATCCGGTGGAAGGCATGGTTCTCCTAGGGAGGGGTGGGGTGGGGGCGCGGGACGGCGGGATGTGGACCGCGGGTCAGTGGCGCTTGTCGAGCGTCCGGGCCAGGCGGGTCCCGCCGATCTGGACGGCCTGGACCAGGACAATCATCAGGACGATCGCGAAGAACATCACGGCGGTCTCGTACCGGTAGTAGCCGTACCGGATCGCGAAGTCACCGATTCCGCCGCCGCCAACCAGTCCGGCCATGGCCGAGTAGCTGATGAAGCTCACGGTCATGATGGTGATGGAGCCGATGAGCGCCGGCTTCGCCTCGACCAGCAGCACGTCGCGCACGATCTGCCCACGCGTGGCGCCCATGGCGCGGGCGGCCTCGACGACCCCCGAGCCGAGCTGCGTGAGGTTCTGCTCGACGAAACGGGCGAAGTAGGGGATCGCGTTGATGGTCAACGGGACGATCACCGCGGCCGTGCCGATGGTGGTGCCGACGATGAAGCGGGTGACCGGGATGATCGCGATCAGCAGGATCAGGAACGGGAACGAGCGCATGGTGTTCACCAGCGAGTCGACCACCCGGTGCAGGCGCGGCCGCGGCTTGAGTCCGTGCGGGGACATCGAATAGAGCCAGATGCCCAGCGGCGTCCCGGCGAGCACGGCCAGCGGGATCGCGACGATCAGCATGGCGAACGTCTGCCCCATGGCCAGCACGATCTCCGGCCAGAGCTCGGCGACGCGGTTCAGGTCCAGCGCGGTGGTGTTGGCGGGAAGGATCGGGCTAGGCATGGGAGAGCTCCTTCGTGGCGCGCGCCGCGCGGTCCAGCGTGATGTCGTCGGAGATCAGGTAGCGGCCGATCTCCGTCGCGGGGCGGAATCCGGGCCGGTCGAGCTCGGCGAGGTCGAAGCGCTCCACGAGCCGCCCCTCCTCGAGGATCGCGACGTTGTCCGCGATGGCCTTCACGACGTTCATCTCGTGGGTCACGATCACGGTGGTGATGCCCAGCTGGGCGTTGATGTCGGAGATGTACTGGAGCACGGAGGCGGTGGTGCGGGGGTCCACCGCGGACGTCGGCTCGTCGCACAGCAGCACCTTGGGCTCGGTGGCCAGCGCGCGGGCGATCGCCACGCGCTGCTTCTGGCCGCCGGAGAGGCGGGCCGGGTAGGAATCGGCCTTGTCCGCGATGTCCACGATCGCCAGGGCCTCCTTGGCCCGACGCCGGCGCTCCTTCTTCTCGACGCCGGCGAACTTCAGGCTCAGCTCGACGTTCTGCTGCGCCGTGCGGTTGTTCAGCAGGTTGAAGTGCTGGAAGATCATGCCGATCTGGTGCCGGGCGCGGCGCAGCTCCTCGTCCCCCAGCGCGGTGAGGTCGGTCCCGTCGACCGACACCCGCCCGGAGGTGGGCCGCTCCAGCAGGTTGATGTTGCGCAACAGCGTGGACTTGCCCGCCCCGGAAAAGCCGATGATCCCCTGGATGGATCCCCGTGGGATCTCCAGGGACACGTGGTCCACGGCCGTGAAGTCGGTCCCGGCGGTCGTGAAGACCGTCGAGACGTCCCGGATGCTGATCATGTCATGCTCCTCAGGTCGTCCCGAGAAGAGAATCCGCCGCGCGGCGGCCGGGCGGCGCGTGCCCCGGGCAGGGGTGCGCGTCCGAGCGGACCGAACGTGGTGGAAAGAATTCTCCATCGGTCCTGGCATGAGCACCGGCCCCGAAGGGTGGTTGCTGCGGCGTCAATGAGCCAGGTCTCTCGGCCGCTCTGGATGGTGTGCGACGGCGGAGCGTGCCCCGCCGTCGATTCCATGGAATCGCACTTTCTTCGATCCACCAACTCGTCACGCCATGCCGACGAAATATTTCGTCGTCTTACGGCGTATTCTTCGCCGTTCGGGGCGTCCTCGGGTGGCGGTGGTCCGGCGGCACGACGTCGCCGACGGCGTCGAACGGCAGCGGCGCGTTGCCGTTGACCTCGTAGTCCCCGACGATCCGCGCCTTGTAGATCGCCGGGTTGTGGGTGGCCACGGTCCGCGCATTGCGCCAGTGGCGGTCCAGGTTGCAGGCCCGCGCGGTCGACGACGCGCCGAGACCGTCGAAGAGCCGCGAGGCCGCCGCCAGCACGAGCGGCTGGATCGCGGTCTGCGCCCGGTTCGCGGCGAGCTCGCAGACCGCGTACCGCTCCGCGGCGCTGAGTCCCGCCCCGGTCCCGCACACCGACTCCAGCTCGGCCACGGCCGCGAGCACCACCGCGTCGACCGCGAACGCGCTCGCCGAGATCTCCCCGACGATCTGCAGGACCTGCGGGTCGTCGGCCACGGGCACGCCGGTTCCGGTGCTGAAGGACCTCGTGCGGGCCTGCACGGCGGCGCGGGCGTCGCCGAGCACGGCCCGGCAGATCCCCGCCTGCACCGCGAGCAGGACCAGCTGGAACACGGCGGACTCCGGGTGCGCCGCAAGGTCGGCGGGCCGCAGCACGGTGTCCACGGGGACCGCGGCGAACGACGTCGATCCCGTGCCCGTGAGCTGCTGCCCGAAGCCGTCCCAGTCGTCGAAGATGCGGACCCCGGAATGCTGCGTGGACACGACGGCGATGTCCCGGCCGGGCCGCCCCGGCCGGGCCGCGGCAACCGCCACCCAGTCGGCGAAGATCGTCCCGGTGCAGTAGTACTTCTCCCCCGTGAGCCTCCAGCCGCCGTCGTGCTCCTCGAGGACGGTGTTCAGCGTGCCGAGCGCGTTGCCCCCGCGTTCGGTGTAGGCGTTGCCGACCAGCTGTCCGGCGGCGAAACGCGCGAACCAGCGCCCGCGCAGCGCCGCGTCCCCGTGCGCCAGGATCGACTCCACGAAGCCGACGTGCGAGCGCAGCAGGTGGGCGACCTGCGAGTCGGCCTCCGCGAGCTCGATCAGCAGGCGGAAGGTGTCGGCGAGGGTGGCGCCGTGGCCGCCGTCGGACACGGGGACGCGCAGGGCGCCGAAGCGCTCCTTGTTGAGCCAGCCGACCTGCTCGAAGGGCAGCACCCGGTCGGCGTCGCGCGCCGCCGCCCCCTCGGCGATGCGCGCGAACACCGGCCGGAAGACGGCGGCCAGCTCGTCGTAGCGGCCGTCCGGGGGAACCCCCGGGGTCAGCTTGATCAGGTGCCGCGCGGGGGTCGGTGGCGGCAGCTCGTCCAGGGCGACGGCCACGCGGGCGTCGAAGCCGGGGTCGGCGGGCGGCGGAGCGTGCGGGGAAACGGGCGGAACCATGGGATCACTCCATCGGTCCTGGCGTGAGCACCTTCCTCCCGCGGACGGGAAGGGGTTGCTGCGGCGTCGTCGAGCCAGATCTCTCAGCCGCTCTGGATGGTTGGTGAGTCCTTTGTACAGGGCCAGCGGCGCCAGCGGCAAATGCGTCGCCGGACCGGTTGGCGTTTGCCGGCAACAACCGTTGACCTTCCCGGGGGCCGGGGCTAGCTTGTCAAATACCGGTGAAGCATTCCGGATCCGTCGCGAGATCCGGCCCACAACCCGTAACCCAACGACGCGTTTCGGAGGGCATTCACTTGAGTAACGTCGGTCTTCTGTACGTCGGCGCCGTCCTGTTCATCAACGGCCTGATGCTGATTGGCAAGGTGCCCGGCAAGTCCGCGGCCATCATCAATTTCTTCGTCGGTGCCATGCAGGTCGTGTTCCCGACCATCATCATCGCCCAGTCGAACGGCGACCCCGCCGTCATCCTCGGGGCTTCCGGACTCTACCTGTTCGGCTTCACCTACCTGTACGTCGCGCTGAACCAGACCTTCGGGCTTCCCGGCGAGGGCCTGGGCTGGTTCTCCCTGTTCGTCGCGTTCTGCGCCGTCGGCTACGGGATCCTGAACTTCACGCAAGCCAACGACCCCGTGTTCGGGGTCATCTGGTGGATTTGGGCCGTCCTGTGGTTCCTCTTCTTCCTCTTGCTGGGCCTCGGCAAGGACTCGCTGACCCTGTTCACCGGGTGGTTCACCATCATCGTGGCCCACCTCACGGCAACGATCCCCGCGCTCCTGCTGTTGTCGGGGTCCTTCGAGGCCACCACCACCAACGCCATCTGGATGGCCGCGGGCGGCTTCCTCGCGCTGGCGGCCGCCTGGTTCCTGGGCAAGCGCACCGCGGTGTCCCGGGCTTCCGCCACCGCGCCGGCCTAGTCGTCCCCACCACCGCGAGGAGATCCGCATGCCACTGTACGAGTTCCGCTGCCCGGAAGGCACGACGTTCGAGGCCTCTTTCCCCATGGGCCAGGCGCCCGCGGAGCTGGCGTGCGCGCAATGCGGCGAGCCGGCGGGCCGCCGGATCTCGGCGCCCCGCCTGTCCGTCGCCGGGAGCGCCGCCTTCGGGCTGATCGACTCCACGCTCCGCAGCGCCCACGAGCCGGAGGTCGTCACGGGCCTGCCCGGCCGAAGCCGCCGCCCCGCCACCCGCTATACGACACATCCGCTCCACCAGAAGCTTCCGCGGGACTGACCGCGGAACCGAAGGAAACCAGTTTCACGAGATCGCCGAGGAGACAAGCACCATGCCTGACGTCATTTTCCCGCTCGATTCCAGCAAGAAGTTCGAGGACCAAGAGAAGGTCGGACACAACCGGTGGCACCCGGAGATCCCCCCGGTCGCCACCGTCAAGCCGGGGGACACCTTCCGGGTGGACTGCCGCGAGTGGTTCGACGGCGCGATCGTCAACGACGACTCCGCCGACGACGTGCTCAACGCCCCGCTGTTGACCGTGCACAAGCTCAGCGGCCCGTTCGCCGTCGAGGGCGCCAAGCCGGGCGACCTCCTGGTCGTGGACATCCTCGATGTCGGGCCCATCCCGCAGGAGGACAAGGGCGCGCTGGCCGGCCAAGGCTGGGGCTACACCGGCATCTTCTCGAGGAACAACGGCGGCGGCTTCCTGGTGGACCAGTTCCCCGACGCGTACAAGGCCATCTGGGACTTCACGGGACAGGTCGCGACGTCGCGGCACGTCCCCGAGGTCTCCTTCGAGGGCCTGATCCACCCCGGGCTGATGGGCACGGCGCCGTCGGCCGAGCTCCTCGCGAGGTGGAACAAGCGCGAGGGCGCCCTCATCGCCACCGACCCGAACCGCGTCCCGCCGCTGGCGCTGCCGCCCGAGGGGGAACACGCCGTCCTCGGCCACCTCCCCCGGGACCAATGGGAGCGGGTGGGTGGCGAGGCCGCGCGCACGGCCCCGCCACGCGAGAACGGCGGAAACCAGGACATCAAGAACTTCTCGAAGGGCACGCGGGTGTTCTATCCGGTGTTCGTCGACGGGGCCAACCTCTCCATGGGTGACCTGCACTTCTCCCAAGGCGACGGCGAGATCACATTCTGCGGCGCCATCGAGATGGGCGGGTTCCTGGACCTGCGCGTGGACCTCATCAAGGGCGGCATGGAGACCTACGGGGTCAGCGAGAACGCGATCTTCATGCCCGGTCGCGTGGATCCCCGGTTCAGCGAGTGGCTGGCGTTCTCGGGAACGTCGGTGACCCTCGATGGCGAGCAGAAGTACCTGGACTCCCACCTGTCCTACCAGCGGGCCTGCCTGCACGCCATCGACTACCTCACCAAGTTCGGCTACAGCCCGGAACAGGCCTACCTGCTGCTCGGCGCCGCGCCGATCGAGGGTCGGCTCTCGGGCGTCGTGGACATCCCGAACTCCTGCTCCACCGTCTATCTCCCCACGGCGATGTTCCACTTCGACGTCCGGCCGTCGTCCGCGGGGCCCCACCAGGTCGATCCGGGGATTGGAGCGCCGCGTTCGGCCAACGCCTAGATCATGTCTCCCATCGGTTCGACGGTCACCCTGAAACCCTGTGCGGCCGGCAGGGGCGCTGATCCCGGTCCGGCGCGGAATGCGCCGGACCGGGGAGGCGCCGATGGTGGCCTCGTCGCGACAGGTGGCAGGGGCCTTGCCGCTGACCGCTGGGGAGACACGTTCCAGACAAGCACCGGACACGTGGGGGGAGGCTGGCCGCCTGATCGCGCGCGAAGGGCCACACGTCCCGCATCGCGCGCCCGAGGCGGCGAGCCTGCACCCGGTCTCCGCGAGAAAGGCCGCCGGAGGCGGTGCGTGGGCACGGGCGGCCCGCGTACGACATGGACAGTACGAGGCCTACGGCGGTTGAGGTACTCCCTAAATACCGTAGCTGGAGGATTCCTTGTGATGTCTTCGCGTCCATCCTTGAGTGACACAAGGCAAGGCCGGTTAGTGGCACGGATCCGAACAGCCGTCCCCGGGCGGCCCCCATGGTCCGAGCCCATGGCAAGAGAATGAGGAAAAGCATGACCATCATCAGAAATCCGCACCTGTTCAACGAGCCGAGCCTGTTTGCCGACCTGGAGGGCGTGCTGGGCCTCCGCCTCTACCTGAAGATCGAAGGGGTCAACTTCGCCGGCTCGATCAAGCTCAAGCCCGCCAGGGAGATGGTCGAGCGGGCCGAGCGCGAAGGGATGATCGGTCCCGGCACCGTGCTCGTGGAGTCCTCCTCGGGGAACCTCGGCGTCGCACTCAGCATGATCGCCGCCAGCAAGGGTTACCAATTCGTCTGCGTGATCGATCCGCGCTGCAACCCCGCGACCCGGCAGCTCATGGAGTCTCTCGGGGCGCAGGTGGACCTGGTCACCGAGCCGGATCCCGTCGACGGATTCCTCGGCGCCCGGCTCAACCACGTCCGGGAACTGTGCGAGTCCGACGAACGGTACGTCTGGCTCAACCAGTACACCAATCCCGGCAACTGGGGAGCGCACTACCGCTGGACCGCGCCCGAGATCGCCGCCCAGTTCCCCGACCTCGAGGTGCTGTTCGTGGGAGCGGGGACGACGGGCACCCTGATGGGTTGCGCGCGGTATTTCCGTGAGCACCGGCCTGGCGTCCGGATCGTGGCGGTCGACGCCGCCGGCTCGGTCACCTTCGGCGGTCAGCCGGCCACCCGTCTCATCCCAGGGCTCGGCATGAGCGTGCGCCCGCCCCAGCTCGACGAGTCCTTCATCGACGACGTGGTGGTCGTCGAGGAGCTGGACACGGTGCGCACCTGCCACCGCCTGGCCGGGAGCGGGTTCCTGTTCGGCGGCTCCACCGGGACCGTGGTCCACGGCGCCATGACCTGGCTCGCGGACCACCACGCTCAGGACGTCACCGCGGTGGCCATCTCTCCCGACCTGGGCCGCCCGTACCTGGACACCATCTACCAGCCCGACTGGGTGCTCGACCACTTCGGGGCCGACGCGCTCGCCGGTGCCGACTCGACGGCTGCTCCCAGTCCACGGTCCGACTCCGTGCCGGTGCCCCGGCAGCCGGCAGCCACTCCGGGGAACGCTTCCGTGGCCGCGTCGGCACCCAGGAGTTTCTCGCAGTGAAGAAGCTCCTCGACACCCTGCCGACGTCTTCAGTCCCCGCGATTTCCACGGGGCGCGTTCATCCCACCACACCGGCAAGCGGGGCGGCCGGCACGGACATGCCACTTGAGCGTCGGCTGGCGGATCTTCTCGCCTCCGTGGTGAAGAAGGACAACGTCCCCGCGGACGCCAATTTCTTCAAGGACCTGGGCGCGGACTCGCTGGTGATGGCGCAGTTCTGCGCCCGGGTGCGCAAGCAGCCCGGTCTGCCGACCATCTCGATCAAGGACGTCTACCAGCACCCGACGATCACGGCGCTGGCCGGGGCCCTGGCACCGGCGGAGCCGGTGTCGGTGCAGGTCCGGCTGGCCGAGGTGCTGTCCGGTGTGCTGGGCGGTGGTCCGGTGCCGGTGGACGCCAACTTCTTCGACGACCTGGGCGCGGATTCGCTGGTGATGGCACAGTTCTGCGCCCGGGTGCGCAAGCAGCCCGGTCTGCCGACCATCTCGATCAAGGACGTCTACCAGCACCCGACGATCACGACCTTGGCCGGGGCCCTGGCACCGGCGGAGCCGGTGTCGGTGCAGGTCCGGCTGGCCGAGGTGCTGTCCGGTGTGCTGGGCGGTGGTCCGGTGCCGGTGGACGCCAACTTCTTCGACGACCTGGGCGCGGATTCGCTGGTGATGGCACAGTTCTGCGCCCGGGTGCGCAAGCAGCCCGGTCTGCCGACCATCTCGATCAAGGACGTCTACCAACACCCGACGATCACGACCTTGGCCGGGGCCCTGGCGCCGCCGGAGCCGGTCTCGGTGCAGGCGTCGGTGCAGGTCCGGCTTGCCGAGGTGCTGTCCGGTGTGCTGGGCGGTGGGCCGGTGCCGGTGGACGCCAACTTCTTCGACGACCTCGGCGCGGACTCGCTGGTGATGGCGCAGTTCTGCGCCCGGGTGCGCAAGCAGCCCGATCTGCCGGCCGTGTCGATCAAGGACGTCTACCAGCACCCGACGATCACGACCTTGGCCGGGGCCCTGGCGCCGCCCGAGCCGGCGCCGAGCCGTGCTGTGGCTGCCGACACGCACACCGCACCCGCGGCAGGACCGGGAACGCCATCCGCGCTCGCACCCACGGCGTCCTCTACGAGGGGGGCGCGCGGCGGGCGCCACCGGCTTCCCCCGGCCGGAGGATCAGCGGCCACCCCGGTCGAGTACGTGGTGTGCGGCGCGCTGCAAGTGCTCATCTTCCTTGCCTACACCTATCTGTTCGCAGTGATCTTCGAGAGGGGCCTGCAGTGGATCTGGGCCGGCGGGAACTTGCTCGATGACTACGTGAGGAGTGTCGGCTTCGGTGCCGTGACCTTCGTGGCCATGTGCACATTTCCCATCCTGGTTAAGTGGGTTCTCATCGGCCGCTGGAGGCCTCAGGAAATCCGCATCTGGAGCCTGGGCTACGTGCGGTTCTGGTTCGTCAAGACGGTCGTGTCAGCCAACCCGCTGGTCCTCTTTGCCGGCTCACCGCTGTACCTGCTCTACCTGCGGGCCCTGGGAGCCAAGGTCGGGAGGGGCGCGGTCGTCTTCACCCGGAGCATGCCCGTCTGCACCGACATGCTCACCATCGGCGAGCACACCGTCATCGACAAGGACACTTTCCTCAGCGGCTACCGCGCCATCAACGGCGTGATCCAGACGGGTCCGGTGTCCATCGGCAAGAACGTCTTCATCGGCGAGAAAGCGGTGCTCGACATCGGCACCTCACTGGGTGACGGTGCCCAGCTGGGCCACGCCTCCGCACTGCACGCCGGTCAGGCCGTGCCCGCCGGCGAGCATTGGCACGGGTCCCCGGGGCAGCGGACGGAGTCGGACTACCGTGCCGTCGCCTCGGCCGACTGCGGTACCTGGAGAAGGACCAGATACGGCGTTCTCCAACTGGCGCTCCTCCTGGGCGTGACGCTCCCGGTGGCGGTCGGCGGGATGGCCATGCTCCTCGTCGAGGTGCCTTGGCTGGCGGACCTGCTCACGTCACCGGAGCCATCCTTCACGAGTGCGCCGTTCTACGGCTTCGTGCTGGTGACCTCCGTCCTCCTCTTCTTCGGGGGCATCCTCCTCGGCCTCCTTCTCGTCATGACCGTCCCTCGCCTGCTCAACCTCGCCATCACACCGGACCGGGTCTATCCGCTGTACGGTTTCCGCTTCGCGTGCCATCGGACGATCGAGGGAATGACGAATCGGCGATTGTTCCACGACATCTTCGGTGACAGCTCCTACATCGTCCACTACCTGCAGCGCCTCGGGTACAAGCTCGCACCTGTCGTGCAGACCGGGTCGAATTTCGGCACCGAAATCAAGCACGACAACCCGTACCTCAACTCCGTCGGCACCGGAACGGTGGTCGCCAGCGGGATCTCGATCGTCAATGCGAACTATTCCAGCACCTCGTTCAGCGTCTCGCGCACGTCGATCGCGGCCAATAGCTTTTTCGGGAACGAGATCCTGTACCCTCCGCAGGCCAAGACGGGCGAAGGCTGCCTCATCGCCACGAAGGCGCTGGTGCCCATCGACGGACCGGTCCGCGAGGGGGTGGGACTACTCGGATCCCCCGCCTTCGAAATCCCCCGCACGGTCCAGCGGGACAGCGAATTCATCCTCATGGCCCACGACGAGGCGCTCCCCCGTCGTCTCGCCGCCAAGAACAAGCACAACCTCGTCACCATCGGGTTGTTCTTGCTGACACGATGGTTCCAGGCTTTCGTGACCACCCTGCTCGCGTTCTTGGCGGTGGACCTCTACGCAACGTTCGGAGAGGCATCGCTCATGCTGCTCACGGTCCCCTCCCTCCTGTTCCGCGTGTTCTACGGTGCGCTGATTGAGCGTGCCTCCACGGGGTTCAAACCCCTCAAGCCGAAGCACTGCTCCATCTACGACATCGACTTCTGGCGGACCGAGCGCTTCTACAAGCTCGAAGCGGAGGTGAGTCCGCTCTTCAATGGCACCCCCTTCAAGGGCGCGATCCTGCGGCTGTTGGGTGTGCGGGTCGGCAAGCGGCTCTTCGACGACGGCGCCCAGATCGCCGAGAAGAACCTCGTGACCCTCGGCGACGACGTCGCGCTCAACGCCGGGGCGTGGGTTCAGTGCCATTCCCAAGAGGACTACGCCTTCAAGTCCGACGCCATCACGATCGGTTCCGGCTGCACCGTCGGAGTGTCCGCGATGATCCTCTACAGCGCGAGGATGGGTGACGGCGCCGTGCTCGCCCCCGACTCCTTCCTCATGAAGGGCGAGGAGATCCCCGCCGACGAGCGGTGGGGAGGCAATCCCGCCGAAGCCCTGACCCACTCGACGTCCGGCTGGCAGCCGCGGGGACATGTCGCTGCCTCATGGGCCAACGCGCCAGTGCCGGAAAACGACGCCGCATATGCGGTCGCGACCGACTGATCCAGGAGAGCAAGAAATGAACATGCTGACTGACGCAGACCGCGACTTCTGGCGGGGCATGCTCGCCGGAGGCGGGCTGACGGCGATCCCACGGTGGACCCTGGACCCCCGTCCAGGCCTCGCCGAACACCTGGAGAACATCCCCGACGACACGGTGAGGACGTTGCGCCGGCTGGCCGACGGCTTGGGGACGTCCTTCGACGCGGTTCTGCTGACCGCCCACGCCAAGGTGCTCGCCGTGTTGGCCGGCGAGCGGGAGGTCGTGACCGGGTATGCCGCAACGGGTGGCCGCGAACCGCTGCCGTTCCGGCTGACGACCGAGCCGGCCTCCTGGCGCGCGCTCCTGGTGTCCGCGGGCCGTCTGGAGCGGGACCTGCGGTGGCACCTGGTGAACGCAGAGCACGAGATTCCCGTCGAGGGAATCCGGCGAGAGCTGGGCTTGAGCGGACCGGTCTTCGAGACCGTGCTCGACCCGTGGGATACCGCGGGAGATCCGGCCGAGAACACGATCCTGCAGCTGGCGGTGTCGTACGACGCGAGCGGAGCCAGCTTGCGGCTGCGGTATCGCACCGACGCGCTCGACGCTCCCGCCGCCGCCCGCATCGCCGGATACCACGTGACCGCATTGAAGGCGATCGCCGCGGACCCCGACGCCGAGCATGCCCGCATGTGCCTGCTCGCCCCCGAAGAGCTGCGCCTCCAGCTGGAGGGGCTCGCGGGCCCCAGACGTGACCTGCCGGACCTCCGCGTACACGAGGTGTTCGAGCAGCGGGCGGCGTCCGATCCGGAAGCGGTCGCTGCCATTCACGGCGACATGCGCCTGACCTACCGCGAGCTGAACGCCCGGGCGAATCGGCTGGGCCGAGCCCTGCTGGCCCGGGGACCCGACCGCGAAGCCGTCGTCACCGTGGTGATGGAGCGCAACCTGGACTGGATGGCGACCGTGCTGGCCATCTGGAAGGCCGGCCTGGCCTACCTGCCGCTCGAGCCGCACTTCCCGCCCGGGCGCATGGCCACGGCGATCTCGCGGGCGGAATCGCCCCTGGTCGTCACCGAACGCGCCAGTACCGCCACGCTCGACCAGGCACTGGCCATCCTGCCCGGCGTGGAGGAGCTCTTCGTCGACGACCTCGCCGCCGAGGACCACCCCGACGGGAACCTCGGCGTGGACGTCGCCCCGGACCAGCTCGCCTACCTGCTGTTCACGTCCGGCTCCACCGGGCAGCCGAAGGGCGTGATGTGCGAACACGCCGGGATGCTCAACCACATTCTCGCCAAGATCGACGACCTCGGCGTGCGCGAGGGCGAAGTGATCCCCCAGACCGGTCCACAGTGCTTCGACATCTCGGTGTGGCAGCTGGTGGCCGCCCTGCTGGTCGGTGGGCGCACCCTGTTCGTCGACCAGGACGCGATTCTCGACGTCGAGCGGTTCGTCGACACGATCGTGGACGGGCGAGCCGGGGTGATCCAGGTCGTGCCGTCATACCTCGACGTGATCGTGTCGTACCTCGAACAACACCCACGGGAGCTGCCGGACCTGCACTGCGTGTGCCCCACCGGCGACTTCCTGAAGAAGGAGCTCGTCCAGCGCTGGTTCGCGCTCCACCCCGACGTCCCCGTGGTCAACACCTATGGGCTCACCGAGACGTCGGACGACGCCGTGCACGAGATCATGGACCGGCCTCCGGCCGGTCCACGGGTGCCCCTCGGCCGGCCGATCAACAACACCCACGTCGATGTCGTCGACGAGTTCGGCAACCCGGTCCCGCTCGGCGCACCGGGATTGATCGTGTTCTCCGGCGTGTGCGTGGGCCGTGGGTACGTCAACGACGCAGAGCGAACCGCCGCGATGTTCGGAGCCGATCCACACCGTGACGGCGAGCGCATCTGCCGGACCGGTGACTACGGGCGGTGGCAACCGGACGGGAAGCTCGACTTCCTGGGACGGCGCGACAACCAGGTGAAGATCCGGGGCTTCCGCATCGAGATCGGCGAGATCGAGAATGCCCTGTTGCGATTGCCGGGCGTGCGCGACGGCGCCGTCGTCGTCGGCGAGGGCACCGACCAGTCCAAATTCCTCGTGGCGTTCTACTCCGGCAACCGCCCGCTCGATGTCGACGAGATCCGCCGCCAGATGGCATCGCGGGTTCCGGACTACATGGTCCCGTCGGCGTACCGATGGCAGGAGAGTCTGCCTCTGACCGGCAACGGGAAGATCGACCGGACGACCTTGAGCCGCATGGCGCAGGAGGTCGCGCCGGAGACCGACACCCCCACGGAGCCGCTCACGGCCGCCGAGCGGCGGCTTGCCGAGGCATGGGCAGCGGTCCTCGGCATACCGGCGGATCGGATCAGCGGGCAGGACTCCTTCTTCGGACTGGGCGGCACCTCCCTCTCCGCGGTGAAGCTCGTTGTCCTGCTCCAGCGCGCGGTGTCGCTCAAGGACGTCATGCGGACGCCGGTCCTGGCGGACCTGGCGACCCTGCTCGACGCGTCGTCCCACGGAGGCGGCGCCACCCCGCCCGCGCCGCAGCCGGCAGCAACCGCCATGGAGCCCGTCTCCCACCCCCGGACACCGGTCAGGGAACCGGTTGACCACTCCACCCGCTACCTGTGACACGAAAGGACTCCTGATGTCGTCGTCTTCAGCCAGTATCCAGCTCGACGTGGAACGCCAACCCGGCCGGCCGCCGATGCTCACCATCGCGGAAGGCCACGACCCCAGAGAGTGGGCCGAACAGCACCGTGACGCCCTGCGGGCGGCGGTAGCCGAGCATGGCGCCGTCCTGGTCCGTGGGCTCGGCCTCCACGATGCGGCCGAGGTGGCCGCCGTCTTCCGCCGGCTGGTTCCGGGCGGGCTCATGCCAGACCGGGAGGCCTTCGCCACCCGGCAGCGCTACTCCGACGGCGTGTACTCGTCGGTCAAGTGGCCCGCGAACCAGCCCATGTGCATGCATCACGAGCTCAGCTACGCGCTCGAGTTCCCCGGCCTGATGCTGTTCGCCTGCCTCGAGGCGCCCAGCGCCGGCGGGGTGACCGGCGTGGCGGACGCCCGCGCCGTGCTGGACGCCCTCCCCGCGGACATCCTCCAGAGGTTCGAGGACGAGGGGTGGCTGCTCACCCGCAGCTACAACGAGGACATCGGAGCCACCTACGAGGAGGCGTTCGGGGTCGCCGACCGCGCTGCCGTCGAGAGCTACTGCCAAGCCCACGCGATCGAGTTCGAATGGCAGGCCGACGGGGAGCTCCGCACCCGGCAACGGCGCCCTGCCGTGGTTCGGCACCCGGTGACCGGCCAACGCTGCTGGTTCAACCAGATCGCGTTCCTGAACGAGTGGACGATCGCCCCCGAGGTGCGGGAGTACCTGGTGGACGTCTACGGTCCCGACGGGCTGCCGTTCAACACGCGCTTCGGCAACGGCGAGCCGATCGGTGAGGACATCATCGCCCGGTTGAACGAGGTCTACGAGCTCCACACCCTGAGAACGCCGTGGGAAGCCGGGGACCTCATGCTGGTCGACAACGTGCGCATGGCCCATAGCCGTGAGGCGTACGAGGGGCCTCGGGAGATACTCGTCGGCATGGCCGAGCCGCGCTGTGTGTTCGATCTCGCTACCCACCCCCAGGACGGTGCCTCATGACGGATTCCGCCAATTCCCCGGTCGCCGCCTCCGAGCCGAAGACCGTTCCTCCGTTCGCGGTCGTTCCCGGGGCCCAGGTGCAGCAGGTGCTTGAGGGTCGGGAGAAGCAGGTCGTCGAGCTGGTCGAGCAGACCTACCGGGTGCACGGAGCCGGTGACTCGGTGAACCCCCCGTCCTACTTCCTGCGCTTCCCGGACCGACCCGCCTCGCGCATCATCGCCCTGCCCGCCTCGGTCGGAGGAGACGTGGGAGTCGACGGCATCAAGTGGGTCTCCAGCTTTCCGGACAACGTGGCGTCGGGGATACCCCGGGCCTCCGCGGTGCTGATACTCAACGACCGGGCGACCGGGTACCCCTTCGCCTGCATGGAGGGCTCCGTCATCAGCGCCTCCAGGACGGCAGCCTCTGCCGCCTCGGCCGCGGACTGGCTCAGCCGAGGACGGGGACGTCCGCGGCGCATCGGGTTCTTCGGTGTGGGCCTCATCGCACGGTACATCCACGCCTTCCTCGACGCGACCGGCTGGTCCTTCGACGAGATCGGGGTGTACGACTCCTGGAGCGAGAACGCGGAGGGATTCAAGGGCTATCTCGAACGCAGCGGCACCGCCGCGAACGTGACCGTGCACGATAGCCCCGAGCAGCTGATCCGGAGCAGCGACCTCGTCGTGTTCGCCACCGTCGCCGCCCAGCCGCACGTGCACGACGTGACGTGGTTCGCGCACAACCCGCTGGTGTTGCACGTGTCGCTGCGCGATCTGGCCCCGGAGATCCTGTTGGCGTCCACCAACATCCTGGACGACGTCGACCACTGTCTGAAGGCCGGAACGTCTGCCCACCTCGTGGAGCAGATGGTCGGTCACCGGGACTTCGTCGACGGTACCCTGGCCGACGTCATGGCAGGCAAGGTCTCGCTGCCGGACGACCGCCCGGTGGTGTTCTCGCCGTTCGGCCTGGGCGTGCTCGACCTGGCGGTGGGCAAGTACGTCTACGACGAAGTCGCCCGCAGCGGCCAGCTCCGGGTGGTCGAGGACTTCTTCTCGGAGTTGAAGCGGTATGGCTGACGCGGCGCGCACTGGCACACGGGAGGAGGTGCACTCGACATGGGCAGGGTGACCGGCTCGGTACGCACCGCCGGGTGCGAGTGGCTGGAGTACGACTATGGTCCCGGCCTGGTCCCGGAGGAGGGGCCGGGAACGTTCACGATGTGGCGATACCGCTCCCTCCTGCCCTTGTCCGAGGGGCCGGTGCGCTACCCCTTGCCCATCGGTGGCACGCCGCTTCTGTCGGTCCCCGCCCTGAGGGGCGCGTTGGGGACCCCGTCCCTCTGGGTCAAGGACGAGACCCGCGGCCCGACGGCGTCGAACAAGGACCGGGCCACGGCGTTGGTGATCGAGGACGGGCTGCGGCGCGGTCTGGACACCATCACGACGGCCTCGACGGGCAACGCCGCCGTAGCGACGGCGTTCGGGGCGGCCGCTGCCGGGATGCGCGCCGTCATCTTCGTGTCGGTCGACTGTCAGGAGGACAAGCTCGCGCTCATGACCCAAGCCGGGGCATGGGTGTTCCAGGTTCCTGATGGCTATGCGGCCGCCGTCGACCTGTCGCGCGCGGCGGTCGAGGAGTTCGGCTGGGTGGATCGGAACACCGGCGTGAACCCCCTGACGACCGAGGCCAAGAAGACCGTCGCGCTGGAGGTTTGGGAGCAGCTTGGCCGCCGGATGCCGGACGTGATGGTCGCCCCCGTGGGTGACGGGCCCACCCTCGTGGCGCTCGAGAAGGGCTTCGCCGAGCTGGTGGCCTGTGGCGTTGCCGACCGTAAGCCCCGCCTGGTCGGTGTGCAGGCCCAGGCGTGCCAACCGCTGGTGCACGCCTGGCTGGGGACCACCCCGGGACCCGACGAACTGGACGCGGCGTCGACGGTCGCCGATGGGATCGCCGTGCTGCGGCCGGCCATCGGCGACGCCGTGCTCCAAGCCGTGCGTTCCGGTGACGGCGCCATGGTGGCGGTGAGCGACACGGAACTCATGGAGGCCGTCGGTTTGCTGGCCTCGACGGCCGGCGTCGGCGCGGAGCCAGCCGGCGCCGCGTCCGTGGCGGGCTTGCGGAGCGCCCTGCGCCAGGGCCTGGTGGACCCCGAGGAGACGACCGTCGTGCTCGTCACCGGGCGCGAGATCAAGGCGGCCGGCTCCCCAACCCTGGGCAGGGTGTCCGTGGCCGACCGGCTGGATGACGTGCGGCAGGCACTCGGGATGGTTCACCCATGACGGGGGCCCGCATGGTCGAGCCGCCCGAGCGGCGCCCGGGCGGATCCACGCGGCCCGCGTACGGCATGAACAGTACGGGGCCTACGGCGGCGTCGGTACTCCGAAAATACCGCAGGGGAAGGACTCTTTCCGGTGTCTTCGCATCCATCCTTGAGTGACACAAGGCAAAGCCGGATCCCTTGGGGGGAGCCGGACGACGAGGAAGAAGAGGTCAAGGAGATGAGGAGCAGTCCCATCCCGGCAGGCCGCCCGACCACCCACTGCTACGCCGAGGGCGCGCGGGTGCTGCCTGCCCGGTCCAACCACTTCGTGCCCGTTGGGGCGACCACCGAGGAAGCCGAGGCGTAACGCGATGCTCTCATTGGCGCAGATGCTGGGAGACGTGTCCACGGCACACGTTCAGTCCCCGGACGACTGGGCGCGGTCGGTCACCAACGCCCTGCGGGATGCCGCGATCCATCACCAGGCCGAAAACGGCTTCTACCGGGCCCAGTGCGACGCGTTGGGGGTCGATCCCGCCGCGATCAACGACATCGGCGACCTTCAGGACCTACCCCTGTTGCCGGTCCGCCTGTTCAAGCGTCCCGATGCCCACATCCTGCTCACCTGCTCCCTGGCCGACGTCGAAATCGAGTCACGCTCGACCGGAACCGGCGGCGTCCCGTCGATCGCCCGCCGCAACCGGGAGACCGTGACCCGCGCGCTGATAGGACTGACCGGGACCTACCGGGAGTTCTTCCACCTGTCCCGCGGTGCGGGCCTTTTCCTGAGCCCGCCGACCGATGGAACCTCCGAGATAGGCATGATCAAGGACTTCAACATCCTGAACGGCGTCTTCGACCACCACGCGGACCTGGTGGACGACGAGTCGTATGACCCCAAGGAGGCCTCGGAATACCTGCGACAGTGGAAAGGCCGCATGACCCGCCACATCGTTGGCCCCCCGTTCCTCGTCGGCCGGTTCCTCCGGTTCCTGGAGCACGAAGGGATCAACGCGCGCTTGGACCCGTACAGCATGGTCATCACACTCGGCGGTTGGAAGCGGCACACGGGCGAATCCATCTCCCCCGAAGACTTTCGGGACCGGTGCCATGACGTGCTCGGCGTCCGCCCGGACAACGTCCGTGACATGTACGGCATGATCGAGTCGAACATGCTCGCGGTCGAATGCCACCTGCATCGCAAGCACGTCCCGCCGTGGTGCTACGTGTCCATCCGAGACGGTCACGACGTCAGCAAGGAGCTCGCACCCGGGAGTACCGGCATCATCGCCATCCTGGACGCCCTCAACACCAGCTACCCCGGTTTCCTCCTCACCGACGACGTGGGCGACGTCGAGACCGGCACCTGCGAATGCGGGAGGACCGGGCAGGTCATCACGTTCCGCCGCCGAAGGCAGGGCGCCGAACTCGGCGGCTGCGCCGTCAGCATCGAGCAGTACCTTGATTCGGGCAAGATCACCGCCGGCTCGGGAGCACCGGGCGTGGTGAAGGACAGACCCCCGGCAGAACACCCGGAAGGGACCGGGCCGGAGCGGCGAGCACCATCCTTGCCGGCCGGTCCCAGACCCGCCACGCGAAAGGCCCACGGCCTGCCTCCCAGTGGCCCAACGCTCACCCTGAAACCCCGAGAGCGTGTCGCGAACAGAACCGTCGACCGCTGAGCAGCGGGCGCCGACCGAGCGTCGTCGTGCGCGCCATCACCCTCCGGCGCGGAGCACGGGGGACGCGGGGGCCCGCACCCGTGGCGACAGGGGGGCCGCCGGCGGAATCGAACAAACACGTCGCTTCGTTGGCTTTTCCGCAGATCGTTCGATCCCGCGGCTCGCGCAAGTGTTACGTCGAATATGTCGCCGCCGCACCGCCGGGCTTGCCTCCGGCGCCGCGCATGCCCTTTAGTGGAAGCACACCATCCCGAGCGGCCGAGAGATCTGGCTCTTTGACGCCGCAGCAACCACCCCCTCGGGGGCCGGTGCTACCGCCAGGACCGATGGAGCCAACCATGACCACCACCCTGTTGCCCACGCACCACGCCAGCACCGCGACCGCCGGCGTCGCGCTGCCCGTGTCGTTCCGCAACCTCGGCCGCGCGTTCGGGAAGGGACCGGACCGGCGCGCCGTGCTCTCCGGCATCGACTTCGAGGTCGCCGCCGGCGAAGTCCTCGCCATCCTCGGCCCCAGCGGCTGTGGCAAGTCCACGCTGCTGCGCGCGGTCGCCGGGCTGGACCGCCCGAGCGAGGGCGAGGTCGCCATCGGCGGCACGGCCGTGGACGGGATCGACGACCGCTCCGCCGTCGCCTTCCAGGAGCCGCGACTCCTGCCGTGGCAGACGGTCCGCCGCAACGTCGCCCTCGGGCTGCCGCGCGGAACGCCGAAGGCCGAGGCCGCCGTGCGGGTTCAGGAGCTGCTGGAGCTCGTGGAGCTCTCCCGGCACGCCGACCACCGGCCGCGCGAGATCTCCGGCGGGATGGCCCAGCGCGCCTCGCTCGCGCGGGCGCTCGCCCGCCGCCCCGGCGTCCTGCTGCTGGACGAGCCCTTCGGCGCGCTGGACGCCCTGACCCGGCTCAAGATGCAGGACCTGCTCCTGGACATCCACCGGGCGCACCCGTCCACGGTCCTGCTCGTGACCCACGACGTCGACGAGGCGCTGCAGCTGGCGGACCGGATCCTGGTGCTCGGCGCCGTGCCGGACACCGGCGGTTCGCCGGCCGACGATGCGCCCGCCGTCGGTTCGGGCTCCGCGGGCGCCGGCATTGCGCAGGTCCTCGACGTGCCCGGCAGCCGTCCGCGCGACCGCGCGTCGGCCGAGCTGGCCCGTCTCCGCTCCGCCCTGTTGGAGAGTCTCGGCGTGGACTCGCACCGCCACTAGCCGGTCCCGGCCCGCCGTCCGCCGACCCGTTCCCCCGCTTCTGCCGCTTCTGCCGCTTCTCCCCGCCCGACCGGGCCTTCCGGCCCGCACACCGCCCCCCCGAAGGAACCGCCATGACCCGCCACACCCTCTCCCCCATCACCCGCCGACGCCTCCTCGGCCTGGGCGCCGCCGGCGCCGCGACCGCCCTGCTGGCGGCGTGCGCCGGCGAGGGATCGGGCTCGCCAGCCGCCGCGGGCGCCGACGGCGGAGCCTCGACGCTGAACATCGACTTCGCCACCTACAACCCGCTGAGCCTGGTCATCAAGGAAAAGGGATGGCTCGAGGCGACGCTCCGGGACCAGGGGGTAACCGTCAACTGGATCCAGTCCGCCGGCTCCAACAAGGCCAACGAGGCCCTGCGGGCGAACGCCGTCGACGTCGGCTCCACCGCGGGGTCCGCCGCGCTGCTGGCCCGGGCCAACGGATCGCCCATCAAGGCCATCAGCCTCTACTCGCAGCCGGAGTGGGCCGCCCTGGTCGTCGCCAAGGACTCGCCCATCACGTCGGTCGCCGACCTCAAGGGCAAGCAGGTGGCCGCGACCAAGGGCACCGACCCCTACTTCTTCCTGCTGCAGGCCCTCGAGGCGGAGGGCCTGACCCCCGAGGACGTCACGGTGCAGAACCTGCAGCACGCCGACGGCTGGGCGGCGCTGCAAAACGGCTCGGTCGACGCGTGGAGCGGACTGGACCCGATCATGGCCGGCGCCGAGCAGGCCGGGGCCACGCTCCTCTACCGCCAGCTGGACTTCAATACCTTCGGCTTCCTCAACGCCACCGAGTCCTTCCTCGAACGGTCCCCGGAACTCGCCCAGACCGTCGTGAACGCCTACGAGAAGGCGCGCGCGTGGGCCGGCGAGAACCCGGAGGAGACCGCCACGATCCTCGCCGGCGTCGCCGGGCTGGACCAGGCCGTCGCCGACAAGGTCATCCTCGAGCGTTCCAACCTCGACGTCGATCCCGCGCCGGGACCCAGGCAGCGCGAGGTCCTGGAGGTCGTCGGACCGATCTTCGTCTCCACCGGGGACGTCGCCGACCAGGGGCAGGTCGACGCGGCCCTGGACTCGCTGCTCGACGACTCCTTCGTCGCCCAGGCCGACCCCGCGGCGATCAAGGAGGCGTGATGTCGGTGACCGGCCCGCACACCACCACCGCCGGCGAGGAGGCGATCGCCACCCGCGACCTCACCCGGGCCGCGGCCGGCCGCCGCGCCGGTGCGAACCGGCGGATCCTGTTGGGGCTGCTGGTCCCGGCGGTCCTGCTGGCGCTGTGGCAGGCCACGACCGCCGCCGGGCTCTTCTCCCCGGTCCAGCTGCCGGCGCCCTCGGCGGTCCTGGCGGCCGGCGTCGACCTGGCGCAGCGCGGCACGCTCTGGACCCACATCGGCATCTCCACGCAGCGTGTGCTGCTGGGCTTCGGCATCGGCGCGGCGCTGGGGCTGGCGGTCGGCGCGCTCGTGGGGCTCTCCCGGGCGGCCGACGCGCTGCTCGGGCCGACCATCGGCGCGGTCCGCGCCGTCCCGTCCCTCGCGTGGGTCCCGCTGCTGATCCTGTGGCTGAAGATCGGCGAGGACTCGAAGGTGGTGCTCATCGCCATCGGCGCGTTCTTCCCGATCTTCACCACCGTCTACCTGGCGCTGCGCCACGTGGACAAGAACCTGGTCGAGGCGGCGCGCGCGTTCGGACTCAACGGGCTGCGCCTGCTGACGACCGTGCAGCTGCCCGCCGTCGTCCCCGCCATCTTCTCCGGCCTGCGGCTTGCGCTGGCGCAGGCGTGGCTGTTCCTGGTCGCCGCGGAACTCATCGCCTCCTCGATGGGGCTCGGGTTCCTGCTCACCGACTCGCAGAACAACGGCCGCACGGACCGCCTGTTCCTGGCGATCATCCTGCTGGCCGTGATCGGCAAGACCACCGACGCCCTGCTGGGCATCGCCGAACGGAAGGCGGTGGCGCGTTGGGCGTGAGCGCACCCGACACCGCCCGGACCGCCGCCGAGGCGGCGGAGCGTGACTGGACCGAGGAGGAGCGGCTGGCCTTCTGGGACGCCGCGGCCCGCCGGCTCGAGTGGGCGCGGCCGTGGCACACCGTCCACTCCTCCACCGGCGTCGACCCGGCACGCCGCCGCGGTCCGGAGCTGCGCTGGTTCGACGGGGGCACACTCAACGCCGCCGTGAACTGCGCGGACCGGCACGTCGCCGCCGGCCGCGGCGAGAAGGTCGCGCTGCACTTCGAGGGCGAACCCGGGGACCGGCGCACCGTCACCTACCGCGAGCTCGCCGAGCAGGTCGCGCAGGCCGCGCACGCGCTGACCTCCCTGGGCATCGGGAAGGGCGACCGCGTTGTCGTCTACCTTCCGGTGCTCGTCGAGACCGTGGTGGTCGCCCTGGCCTGCGCCCGCATCGGCGCGGTGCACTCGCTGGTCTTCGGCGGCTTCTCCGCGGAGGCGTTGCGCTTCCGCGTCGAGGACACCGGTGCGCGGCTCCTGGTCACGACGGACGGCCAGTTCCGCCGCGGCCGCGCCGTGCCCGTCAAGGACAGCGCGGACGCCGCCGTGGCCGGCGTGAACGGCATCGAGCACGTGCTGGTGATCCGGCGCACCGGATCCGACATCGCGTGGACCCCGGGCCGCGACGTCTGGTGGCACGACGTCGTCGATCCGCAGCCCCGCACCCACGAGGCCGAGGCGTTCGACGCCGAGACGCCGTTGTTCATCATGTACACCTCCGGCACCACGGGCCAGCCCAAGGGACTGGTCCACACCACGGGCGGCTACCTGACGCAGGCCTCGTGGAGCCACGAGTTCCTGTTCTCCCACCCGGACCCGGAGCGGCGCGGCGACGACGTCCACTGGTGCACCGCCGACCTCGCCTGGGTCACCGCGCACACCTACGAGATCTACGGGCCGCTGTCCAACGGCGCCACGCAGGTGATCTACGAGGGCGTGCCCAACGCCCCGCACCCGGGACGGCACTTCGAGATCATCCAGCGCTACGGCGTCACCAGCTACTACACGGCCCCGACGCTGGTGCGCTCGCTCATGGGGTGGTTCCCCGACGGCGTCCCCGAGAGCTACGACCTGTCCTCGATCCGCCTGGCGGGCACGGTCGGCGAGGCGGTCAACCCCGAGGCGTGGCGGTGGTTGCGCGGCCAGGTGGGCCGGGACAGCGCCGCGCTGCCGATGGTGGACACCTGGTGGCAGTCGGAGACCGGGGCGACCGTGCTCTCGCCGCGGCCGGACGACCCGGCGTTCAAGCCCGGTTGCGGGACGCGGGCGCTCCCGGGCGTCGCGACGGCGATCGTGGACGACGCCGGGACGCCGGTTCCGCCGCACGTGCAGGGGAACATCGTGCTCACCCGGACGGGGCCGGCGATGGCGCGCACCGTCTGGGGGAACCCCGAGCGCTACTACTCCTCCTACTGGCGGAAGTACGCGGCCCAGGGCTGGTTCCTGGCCGGCGACGGCGCCCGGTACGACGACGACGGCGACACCTGGATCCTCGGCCGGACCGACGACGTCATCAACATCTCCGGGCACCGGCTCTCGACCATCGAGATCGAATCGGCGCTCGTCTCCCACCCCGCGGTGGTCGAGGCGGGGGTCTGCCCCACCTTCGACGCCCAGACCGGCCACGCCGCGACGGCGTTCGTGGTGCCGCGGGACGCGTCGCTGATCGGCGGCGGGGAGGCCGCCGCGGCCGCCGCGGCCGGCGTCGCCGCGGACCTGCGCGCCCACGTGGCGGCGCAGATCGGGCCGATCGCGAAGCCGCGGGACGTGGTCTTCGTGCCGGATGTGCCGAAGACCCGTTCGGGGAAGATCATGCGCCGGCTGCTGACCCAGCTCTTCGAGGGCAGCGCGCTCGGGGACACCACGAGCCTGCAGAACGAGCCGTGCATCGCGGAGATCGAGGCGATCTGCGCGGCGCGCTAGCCTAGCGGCGCCCGCCGCCCTGGGCGTAGAACATCTGCCGGGCGTCCTCGCGGACCTGCTCGAGCCGGGAGTCCAGGACGGCGCCGGCGTTCCAGGATGCGCGGACGCGGCGCCACGCCGCCGACGCCCCGGAGGACGTCCGGCGGAGGCCCCGGACGAGGAAGGAGTCCGGCACGGGGCGGCGGAGGATCGCGGTGGGGTTCGGACGGATGGTGGACCGGGTGCCGAGGACCTCTTCGGCCATGCTGTGGGTTGTCATGCACCCAGATTCCTCCGGTCTCCGGCGCGCCTCCACGATTCGGCGCAGGCCGAATCCGGGAATATCCCGGCACCGGACGGCAGCGGGCCCGACCCGCGCCGGGCACCGACCCGGCCCGCTACTGACCCGGGGGCCGGTACGCGGGCGTCTTCTGCGCCGCGGCGTCGATGTCCTCCGGTTCCATGAGCGGCCGCAGGCGCACGCGCACGGTCCCGGTCGAGTTGATCATCAGCGCCAGGGCGGCGGCGTCGGACTGCTCGGGGACCTCGAAGACACCCAGGACGTCGGTGTCCCCGAAGGCGTAGTAGAAACTCTCGAGCGACCCCCCGACGGACTCCAGCGCCTTGACCAGCGCGTCGCGGCGGCGGGTGCCGCCCTCCCGCATGAGGCCCTTGATGCCCTCGCCCACGTACGTCGCTTCGAAAAGGTACTTGGTCATCGTCTTTCCCGTCCGTGATCTCCAGGACGGGGTCCTCCGCAGGGACGATCAACACCCGTGCGGCGCGGTCCCGGAGCTGGTCCCAATCTGGGCTTGCGGAAACAGTAGGCCTCCCCGGCCGCGCAGACAACGGTTGTTCGACGCTCCGTGCGGGCTCCCCGTGTTTCACCCGTGCGGGGTGATCCCGCGGGACGGGCCGTGTTCTACCCTCGGCAGATGAGGCCCCTTTCTTCCGCAACAGCAACCGCCCTCCTCGCGCTGGCGTTGGCCGGATGTGCGGGCTCCGGCGGGGACGCCGAGGCGCCGGACACCGTGACCGTCACCGCCAGCCCGTCCGCCGGTCCCGATCTCCTCAGCGGATTCGTCTGCGGCCCCGGCGAGAACGACGTGTGGAGGGGCAAGGCCCTGCTGACCAACGTCGGCGCCGCCCAGAACACCTACGTCGTCCGGTTCTCCGTGGTCCGCGGCCCGGAGGCCGACGTCCTGGGCATGCAGGAGGACACCTTCACCCTGTCTCCGGGGGAGGCGACGGACGTGGCGTTCGCCGAGATCTACACGGGCGCGGGCGACGGGCTGCGGTGCGTCCCGCGGGTGACCGCGCAACCGTCGGGCTAGCAAACCGTCGGCGCCGAGGGAGCCGCGCTGCGCAGGCCCGCCCGATGATGTTTGGATACCCTAGGGGGTATGTGTCAGACTAGAGGAGAACCAACCGCTCCGATAGGAAGAGACACCCCTTGGCCTCCGAGACCACCACCTTGACCGCCCTCGAGCCGCAGACCCTGCGCGAGTGGATCACCGAGCACGAGGACCTCGTCGTCATCGACGTCCGTTCCGCCGCGGAGTTCGAGACCATGCATATCCGTGGCTCGTACAACGTGCCCCTGCCCCTGCTGTCCGAGCACGCGGACGCCCTCGCCGAGCGCCTCGGCCAGCGCGTGGTGCTGGTCTGCCAGTCCGGCGTCCGCGCCGAACAGGCCCGCCAGCGCCTCGGCTCTTCCGGCATCGGCACCGCGCTGGTGCTGACCGGCGGCGTGCCGGGCTTCGCGGCCGCCGGCGGTGACGTGGTGCGCGGCGCCCAGCGCTGGGACCTGGAGCGCCAGGTCCGGATGGTCGCCGGCTCGCTCGTCGTCGTCGGCCTGATCGCCGGCAAGTTCGTGTCCCCGAAGCTGCGCGTGCTCGCGGGCGCGATCGGCACCGGCCTGACCTTCTCGGCCGCGACGAACACCTGCGCCATGGGCCAGGCGCTGTCGAAGATGCCTTGGAACAAGGTCGCCGACGAGCCGTCCGCCGAGACGGCCATCAACCGGATCCCCGCCGCGGCCTGACCACCGCTTCCGGTTCCCCGCGCCGGCACCACGCCCCCGCGGGGAACCACCCCCACCGCACCACACCGCACCGCACCGAAGGAGAAACCATGCCCGAAATCACCATCGCCGACGCCGACCGCCGCCGCGCCTCGGACCAGATCCTCGACGTCCGTGAGGACTTCGAGGTCGCCGAGGGCATGATTCCCGGGGCCCTGCACATCCCCATGGGCGAGCTGGACACCCGACTCGGGGAACTCGTGAAGGACCGACCGATCATCGTGGTCTGCCGCAGCGGAAACCGCAGCGCGCGCGTCGCCGACGCCCTGAACGCCGCCGGCTACACGGCCGACACCATGGGCGGCGGCATGATCGCCTGGCAGCGCGCCGGCCTGCCCGCCGCGTAGCGCCCGCCCGCCACCCGAACCACAGCCGCCGCCGACCCGCCCCAAACGACAAGGACCCAACCATGACCGTCGCGCTCGCAGTGACCCTCTTGCTCTCGGTGGTGATCGGGCTCTCGCTCGGCCTGCTCGGCGGCGGGGGGTCCATCCTCACCGTCCCGATCCTGACCTACGTCGCGGGACTGCAGCCCAAGGAGGCCATCGCCGCGTCGCTCTTCGTCGTCGGCGCCACCTCCGCCTTCAGCGCCGTCTCCCACGCCCGCAAGGGGCGCGTGAAGTGGCGCACGGGCCTCATCTTCGGCGCGGCGGGCATGGTCGGGGCCTTCGGCGGCGGCCTGCTCGGCGGCCGCATCCCCGGCACCATCCTCATGATCGCGTTCGCCCTCATGATGGTCGCGACATCCCTGGCCATGATCCGGGGACGCAAGAACACCGCCGCGAAGGCGCACGACGGCGAACTTCCCGTCGGCAAGGTCGTCCTCGAGGGCCTCGTCGTCGGGCTGGTCACCGGCCTCGTCGGCGCGGGGGGCGGATTCCTGGTCGTGCCCGCACTGGCCCTCCTGGGGGGACTCTCCATGCCGGTGGCCGTCGGCACCTCCCTGGTCGTCATCGCCATGAAGTCCTTCGCGGGGCTCGGCGGCTACCTGACGAGCGTGAGTCTGGACTGGGCGCTGGTCGGAGGCGTGACCGCCGCCGCGATCCTCGGATCGCTGGTCGGCACCCGACTCGCGGGACGCATCCCCGAGGCTGCGCTGCGCAAGGGTTTCGGCGTCTTCGTCCTGGTCATGGGCGTCTTCGTCCTGGTCCAGGAACTGCCGGGGGCCGCGGGGCTGGTCGTCGGAGTCACCGCCGCGGCGCTGGCGGTGGCGGCGGCCGTGTGCTGGTTCGCCGTCCCGAAGTGTCCGCTCCGCCGCGAGCCAGCGCCTGCGGGCGCCGTGGGCTGAGGCGCTGGCGGCTCCGCGGAAAGGCGGCCGGCCGGCACCGGCCGGGCCTACAGGACCGCCGACCTCTCGCTGGCCCGGTGGGCAGAGACATTAAAGAGCACACCGATCTTGCGCAGGGGGGCCTCCAGCGCCGACTCGAGGTTCGGGGCGACGTCTTCGTGGATGCGCCGCAGGATGTCCTGGAGGTCAGCGCGGTCGTCGACCCTCAAGTCGAGGGTCACCTCGGGCTGCGTCGAGCTCCCCCGGAGCAGCACGGAGGCGGAGTTGACGCCGGGAATGGCCTCGGCTTCCGCCTCCACCGCACCGGCGACCACCTGGGGCCCGCACCGGGTGTACCCGTCGAGACCGTCGTCCCGGTGCAGGCGGAACGCGCGGGCCTGGTGGCGCCGGGGAACCTGCGCCAGGAGCCACAACAGGGCCAGGATTCCCACGACCACCGCCGCGGTCGCCATGATGACGGCCGCGATGTCGGATGCGAAGACGTCCTGGACGCCGGGGGGAAGCACACGGTCGCCCGGGGCGGCCGGTTGGATCCCCGGGGCGGCGGACCGCGCGAGGGACTGTGCGTGGCCGCTCGCCAAGAGGATCGCGACGGCACCGAGCACCACAGCCACGAGTCCCAGCACGGCCAGACACGTGCGGTTGAGCCTGCCTGCCGTTTCCCTCATGTTTGCTTCCTTTCGAACAGGCGACGGGCGCCGGTGGGCGCCGCCGGGACGGGCCGCCAGCCGGCGGGCCGTGACGGGGGATCAGTCGTTGCTCGTGCGGACCCGCACCACCACCTTCGGGACCGGTTCGAGGCCCAGGCTTCGCAGCTTCCGCGCGAGGGAGTCCCGGAGGCCCCCGGGGAGTTCTCCCGCATCGCGCAGCGGGGTCTTGACGAGGACCTCGACCTTCTTGGCCGAGGCCCGGATCGAGCTGGAATCGACCCCGTCGGTCTGGTCGACATGCGCGGCGGAGATCCTCGCCAGACCGCGGCGGCTGATGACCGCCTCCGAGGACCGCGCGTCGCCTCCACCGGGGCCCACCAGGCGCGCGGTGGTGTGCCGTCCCGGCAGGATCGCCGCCAGCAAGAGAGCCAACCCGAGCAGCACGAGCAGGATCGCGGCCGCCCAGACGGCGGGACTGTCCCACGCAAGCGGGGAGACGGCCTCGCGCGCGGCGTCCGTGAACGCGGGCCACGTTCCCGTCACGAGTCGGCTGATGGCGGCCCAGGCCACCGTCGTCGCGCCGGCCAGAAGCACCAGCGCGGCGATGGTGGCCGGGCCGGAGCGGCTCGGGCGGCGGCGCAGCCCCTGTGAAACCGGTCGGGGACTCATTGCAGCTCCCTGCGGCCGGTGGAACGCGCCGAGGCGACGAGGGTCTCGATGTCGATGTCCACCTGACGGACGTCGACGCCGCACCGGCTGCCGACCTTTTCCCGGATCTCCCGGCGGAGAAGCTCCGTGGTCGACCGCAGGGGTGCCGGGTAGCGCACGCCGGCACTCACATGGATCGAGGCAACCGCGCCGCTGAGCCAAACCCTCACCTTCGGCCGCGCGTCTTCGTCGCTGCGCGTGCCGATGCCCAGGAATCCTCCGGCCGAGCCGCTGATGCCCGGCACTTCGGCGGCAATCTGGCCCGCGATCTTTTCGATGGCCCTCTCGGCGACGGTCAGGCGACCACGCACGGCGGGATCCGCCGTCCGCTGCGTTTCGGGGCGGTCTCGGTGGGCTGGTTCGGGGTCCGGCCGCCCGGCTTCCGGGCTCATCGACGCGTGCTCGAGCGTCCGGTCAGGGCGCCCAGATCAAGCTTGCCCTCGATGACGCGGGCGACCAGCAGGCCGATCGCCCCGAACACGGCGACGATCAGGAACTGCGGGAAGCCGCCGAAGGCCGCCGCCCATCCCAGTACGAGGCCGGTCAGGAGGCCCATGGATGTGGTGCTCATGTTCTGCGCCTTTCCTACTGCACGAGAGTCAACATCTGACGGGGCACGCCGCGTGGGGTTGCGTGGCGCGCGTGGCGGTCCGGGGCCCGCGGCTACTCGAGTGCGGCGTGGCCGGAGACGCTGGCGTCCTTGTGGTCGTCCTCGGGCAGGTGCACGTCGGTGACGTCGATGTTGACCTCGATGACCTCGAGCCCGGTGGCGTCCTCCACGGCGGCGATGACGTTGCGGCGGATCATCTGGCTGACTTCCACGATCGAGACGTCGTATTCGACGACGATCGTGAGGTCGATCGCGGTCTGGCGCTCGCCCTTTTCCACGGCCACGCCGCCGCTGACATTGATCTGGGAACCGGGGATGCGCTCGGAGAGGCTGCTGAAGACGCGACGCCCGGCGCTACCCATCGCGTAGACGCCGGGGACCTCGCGCGCCGCGATACCCGCGATCTTCTGGACGACGGTTTCCGCGATGGTGGTGTTGCCGCGATCCGTTTGCAGCGGCCCAGCCTTCCGGACCTTTTCGACTGCCGTGGTCTCCCGCTCCGTCTGGAGGCCCTGCTCCCCCCCGGTGGCGGAAACCACGGGGCGGCGTGCGGCTGAGCTCTGATCGTCTGCCATCTGAATCGCATCTCCTCGGTGAAAAATTCCTGCGGTACACACGTAAAGACGCCGCCCCCGGCGAATCCTCACGCCGGATCCGGGATTGGCCCAAGAGCAGCGTTTTTGCCCCGGTGCATCTCTGGACAACCACGGTGATTCGCGGGAGCTTTGACTTATGCCGCGCCACGCCGCCACCGGGTGCGGCAGGTGGTTGGCGCGCCCGGGTCCGACGCGCCGCCGAGTTCACCCCACGGACCCGTGGTCGACGCCGCGAGGGAAGGGTTCCGATGGAACGGGGCGACGCGCCAGGGATTCCCCGGCATTCATCGCACGGGGCTCCGCGGCCGGAAGCCGGGATGGCCCCACCCGCCGAGGAGTCCCCGCCGGTCGGCCCGGCGGTGGCGTCTCCCGAAGCGCTCGACGAGCCCACGATCGTCTCGCGCGCCCAGGACGGGGACGCGAAGGCCTTCGAGTGGTTGGTGTCTGCACATCAGGGCGGTGTTTACCGGTTGTGCTACAGGATGCTCAACGACCGCAGCGCGGCCGAGGACGTGGTGCAGGAGACGTTCATCTCCATCTGGCGGGGCCTGCCGCATCTCGCCTCCCCGCAGACCTTCGTTCCCTGGCTCTACCGGTCGGCGACGAACAAGTGCCTGGATGCCCTCCGCAGCCGCAAGCGGCACCCCTCGGATCCGATGGCCCTGGAGGACCTGGAGGACGCACCACCGGTCCACGGCGGGGATGTGATGGCCGGTGGCGCCGCCGGGGACCCCGCGCGGGAGTGCGAGATCCAGGCGCAGATGCGCGCGTTGGCGGTGTTGCTCCGGGCCGTCCCGCCCGGCCCCCGCGCGTGCTGGCTCTTGCGGGAAGTGCACGAGTTCTCCTACTGCGAGATCGCGAGGATCGCGCAGGTGTCCGAGAGCACCGTGCGTGGACGCATCGCCCGGGCGAAGCGGTTTCTGGCGGAAGGAATGGCGTCATGGCGCTGACCAACGACCGGCCCCCGGGACCTCCCCGACCCGACCGCGCACGGCTGGGCTGCGGCCGCGATCTGGACGGGCTGTGGGCGTCGATCGACCGGCCGCCGACCGCCCACGAGCGGTCGTGCGAGGAGTGCCGCAGGGCGCGCGACTCGCTGCACCATCTCGCCGCGGTCACGGCGTCCCTGCGTGCCCGCGACCGGGAGGACCACGACCTGCATCCGAGCTCCCGGGTCAAGGAGGCGATCATGATGGTCGCCCGCGCCGAGGTTCGACGCGGCCGACGGGCCCGGCTGGCCACCACCGCGCTGGGAACGATCGACATCAGCGAGCATGCGCTCAACGGTCTGGTCCGGTTCGCGGCATCGACATTGCCCGGGGTCCGCGCCCGCCGTTGCGGCATCGGCTCGAACACCGACGGTCATTCGCCCACGGGCCCCGTGGACGTGAACGATCTCCGCGTCACCCTGGTCGTGGCCCTGTCCGCGACCGTGGCGATCCACGACACCATGATCCTGCTGCGCGAACGGATCGGGGCGGTTGTCCTGGCGCAGACGTCCATCGCCATGCGGCAGATCGACGTCGTCGTCGAGGATCTCTATGACGTCTGACCGGCCTTTCGAAGCCGACATCGTCGATCTCGAAACGGTGGCGGACATGCTCGCGACGGCGCTCGCGGGCGAGCCCGGGCTGCGTCGCCTGGAGCCGACGGTGCGTAGCGTCCTCAAGCGTGTGAAGATCGCCTCCATGAACAGCCTGCACGAGACGCTGCGGCACTCAAGCGCCGACCCGGCCGTGGCCACCCGCGACGGCCTGATCCTGTCGATGGCCGACGGCGCACTCAACGTGCACATCGACATCGCCACCGACATGGGTCACCCGGCATTGGGCGTGGCGGGGCGCATCCAGGCCGCGGCGGCGGGGACCGTCCAGCGCGCCGGATTCCCCGTCGGCCGCATCGATGTCACGATCCTGGCCATCGAAGACGCACCGTTCGACGGCGGATCCGCATCCATGCCCTAGGATTCCGCGAGACGCGCCGTGGGGTGTCAGCCGTCTGCGGGCTTGATCACGTAACCGACGCCGCGGACCGTGTGGATCATCGGCGGCCTGCTGGCGTCGATTTTCTTGCGCAGGTAGGAGATGTACAGCTCGACCACGTTGTTCTGTCCGCCGAAATCGTAGTTCCAGACGTGGTCGAGGATCTGCGCCTTGCTCACCACGGTCTTGGCGTTGGCCATGAGGTAGCGCAGCAGTTCGAATTGGGTCGCGCTGAGGCCGATCTCGGTTCCCCCGCGGGAAACCTCGCGCGTGTCCGTGTTCAGGACCAGGTTCCCGACCACCAGTTCGGACTGGCGTGCGGCCGCCGCGCCGGAACGCACCAGCAGCCGATGGAGGCGCAGAATCAGCTCCTCCATACTGAACGGCTTGGTCACGTAGTCGTCGCCGCCCGCCGCCAGTCCCCGGATCCGGTGCTCGACGGCGTCCTTGGCGGTCAGGAAGACCGCGGGCACCGCGGGGGCGAAGGCCCGGATGCGGCGCAGCGACTCGACGCCGTCGAGGCCTGGCATCATGACGTCCAGCACCAACACGTCCGGGACGAACTCGCGGGCCATCCGCACCGCCGACGACCCGTCGTGGGCCACGGCGACTCTCCAGCCGGCCATTTGCAGACCCATCCGCACGAGGTCCGACAGTTGTGGCTCGTCGTCGACCACCAAAGCACGGATCGGGGTCCCGTCGGACCTGCGCAGCCTGGGCAGATCGACCGTGAAGCGGGTGAAGTCCTCGGCCATCATGCGCTCGCGCCCCTCCGTTCCGATCGGATCGGTCCTGCGCCCAGAATAGTCCCCTCCAGGCACGGCCGCCCCGTCTGCCGTCGTCCGCGGTCTCTGGGCTACAGTGGCGACCAAAATCGGGGGCCTTCCGGCCCGGCCGGAACGGCGACGAGTAAGGTGCCACGCATGCCCGAACATACCGCCATCACCAACCCCCCGCCCCCGGCCGGGACGCGGCGCCGCGTCGGCGCGTTCACCCACTGGCCGTTGCGGAGCAAGCTCGTCGCGATCACCTTGGCCCTCCTGGCCGTCATCTGCCTCGCGATCGGGGTCTCCGTCCATCGCGCCATGGACCAGTTCCTGTCGACGAAACTCGACGAGCAACTGGAGCGCGCCGCCGGCGGCGCCCTGCGTTCCCAGCGCCAGTTCCGGGTCTACGAGGACACGGCGCTGGTGGAACGCGGGCACGGGCCTCCGACCCTGAACGCCCGGATCCGCCCCGAGGGCATGGACCGCGCCGGGGTCTTCACCCCCGATGGCCGGGTGGAGGACCTCACGCCCGCCGACGAGGAGATCCTGGAGGGCCTCGTGGCCGAGGGAACCGCAGCGGACCGGGAGCTCTCGGTGGGCAACTACCGGCTCGTGGCCCAGTCCCGCGAGCGGGACGGGGAGGTGATCGTGACGGGCCTGCCCCTGGCGGACGCCGAGGCCACCCTGTCCTCGCTCACGGGAACCATGTCCATCGCCTCGGCGTCCGGTCTCGCCGCGGCCGCGGTGATCGGCACGGTGGTCATCCGCCGCACGCTCCGACCGCTCGAGGAGTTGTCCGGAATCGCCACGCGGGTCGCGGGCTTGTCGTTGAACGAGGGCGAGGTCGCCACGGTGGAACGGGTCCCCGACGGCATCGCGGGGGCGAGGACCGAGGTGGGGCGCCTCGGGCACGCGTTCAACCGCATGCTCGACAACATCGACGGCGCGTTCAGCGCCCGGCACTCGAGCGAACTGCGGCTGCGTCGATTCATCGCCGACGCCAGCCACGAACTCCGGACCCCGCTCACCTCGATCCGCGGCTACGCGGACATGATCCGCCTCGCCGAGGACCTGGGCCCGGACGGCCGGGCCTCCCTCTCCCGGGTGGATGCGGAAGCCCGGCGCATGACGTCCCTCGTCGACGACCTGCTCTTCCTCGCCCGCCTGGACGAGAACAACCCCGCCGCCAGGGAAGACGTCGACCTGACCGAGCTGGTCGTCGAGTCCGTCGACGACGTCCGCGTCGCCGCACCGAACCACCGGTGGATCCTCGAGGTTCCGGACCATCCCCTGACTGTCCGCGCCGACCCCGGCCAGCTGCGCCAGGTCCTCATCAATCTCCTGTCCAACGCGCACCGGCACACCGGGCCGGGCACCACGGTGACCACGTCGGTGCGCGCGGCACCCGATGGCGACACGCTGCTCAGCGTGGCAGACGACGGCCCGGGCATCCCTGAGGACTTCATCGAGCTCGTGTTTTCACGCTTCGCCCTGGCCGACGCCTCGCGGTCCGACCGCAGCGGCACCCACGGGCTGGGCCTGGCCATCGCCAAGGGGATCGTGGAGTCCCACGGGGGACGGATTTCCGTGCGGAGCACGGCGGACGGAACCACGTTCACCGTCCGGCTGCCCGGCCGGGGTGACGGACCGGCGGCCGACCCCGACGCCGCGCCCGGCGGCTCACAGGAGAAGCACAGGTCCGATATAGGGACGGTCTAAGGGGCGGACAGACCATGGGGCATGAGCCACGCAGACCACCGAAACCCCGCCGGTCCCCGCCCGCGGCCGGCAACGGCCCCGGTACGGAAAGCCGAATGACGTGCCGGTGTGGAGCTGGCCGCTGATCGCCCTCGCCGTCTTTGCCGCCCTGCTGGCGTGGCGGGTCGTGGCCACGCGGCGGAACGGCCGCGTTGCCGTGGGCCATGGGGCCGTGGGTCCCGCGTCCGTGGGCCCCGGCGCCGCGGCGGCCGAGGCGCCGGGGCAAGACATCGGATGGCAGGCGTGGGGCCTCGTCGCTGCGGTCGGTGCGGGGCTGTCCCTCTCCGGTTTTCTGTTGAGCGTCGTCTACGCCGAGCAGTTGGCGGAACTCCTCGAGCTGGTCACCCGGCGCTAGGCGCCGGGCCCCGACCCGCCCAGCATGGGCTCAGCTGTTTTCCGGCTCCACCGGGCTGTCTTCCTCCACCTCGAGCTCCGGCAGGTCGGCCGGGTCGCCCTTCTCGGGGGTCTCCACCTTCCGGCCGCCGGTCCATTCCGCCGACTCGCGGTCGGCCTTGCCCGCCCCGGACCCCTCGGCCGGCGTCGTGGTCTCGTCGTGTGTCTGGTCGTCCATGTGCTCGCTCCTGTGGTGTGGATTCGCCGCGCCGTCAAGGCGGCTGGTCGTGGAAGGCGGGACCTGGGGCACGCCCCTGTCCACCGTAGCCCCCGCGGCCCGCGTTCGTCGTCGTTCGCCCCGACTTCCTCCCGCCGGCTCAGGTGCCGCAGAACGTCCGGTAGTCGCCGAAGTCCGACGGCGCGGGCCGCGCGTAGCGTTCCCACCCGGGCCGTTCGTCATAGGGGCGCGTGACCGCCTCCAGCAGCCGCCCGAACGGATCCATGTCCCCCTCCGTCGCGGCGGCGAGGGCCTCCTCGACGAGGTGGTTGCGGGGGATGTAGACCGGGTTGACGCGGTCCATCGCGTCGGGGTCCGGGTCCAGGGCGCTCCAGCGCGTCGTCCAGTCGTCGAACGCGGCCGGGTCGGGGAACATCGCGCGAGCGGCATCGGCCCGGCCCCGTCCGGCCTCGGCCAGGTTCCTGAAGAAGGACGTGTGGTCGACGCGGTTCTCCTGCAGCAGGGCGACCAGCTCGTCGGCCAGGGGCGCGGCGGCGTCGTCGTCGGCGTCCCGTGGGAGGCCGAGCTTGGACCGCATCCCGGCCGACCACGCGGCGCCGTAGAGTTCGCGGAAGGCCCCGAGGGACTCCTCGGCGAGCGCGACCGCCCGCTCCGGGTCCTCGTGCAACAGGGGCAGCAGCGACTCGGCGAGCCGGGCCAGGTTCCATTCCGCGGCGAGTGGCTGGTTGCCGTAGGCGTAGCGCCCGCCCTCGTCGATCGAGCTGTAGACCGCGGAACGGTCGAACGCCTCCATGAAGGCGCACGGACCGTAGTCGATGGTCTCGCCCGAGATGGTCATGTTGTCGGTGTTCATGACCCCGTGCACGAAGCCCACGAGCATCCACCGCGCCACGAGCCGCGCCTGCGCCGCGACCACGGCCCGGAACAGAGCGAGGTAGGGGTTCGCGTCCGCCGCGGCACCGCCGTGGTGGCGCGCGATCGCGTGGTCGGCCAGGCGGCGCAGGAGTCCGATGTCCCCCGCGGCGTGCGCGTACTGGAAGCTGCCCACGCGCAGGTGGCTGTCGGCGACGCGCGTCAGCACGGCCCCCGGCATCAGGCGCTCGCGGAGGGCCGGGCGCCCCGTCGCCACGACGGCGAGGGAGCGTGTCGTGGGGATGCCCAGCGCGTGCATCGCCTCGCTGACGACGTACTCCCGCAGCATGGGCCCGACCACGGCCTGGCCGTCGCCGCCGCGGGCGAAGGGGGTGCGGCCGGATCCCTTGAGGTGGATGTCGCGGAGGCGGCCGTGGGCGTCGACGATCTCGCCGAGCAGGAGCGCGCGCCCGTCACCCAGCCGGGGCGAGTATCCGCCGAACTGGTGGCCGGCGTAGGCCTGCGCCACCGGCGTGGCACCGGGCGGGACGCGGTTGCCGATCAGCAGCCGCACGCCCTCCGGTCCGCGCAGTGCCGCGGGATCCAGGCCCAGCTCGGCGGCGAGCGGCTCGTTGAGCACGAGAAGACGCGGATCGGGGGCCTCCTCGGCCTGCCAGGGGAGGGCCATCTCCGCGACTTCCCGGGCGAAGCGCCCCTCGAGGGAGACGGCGGGCTCGGCTGCGGTACTCATCCCTCGAGACTACTCCGGCGTCGGGGTGGCGCGTCCGGCGATCTCCCGGAAACGCGGCGGTGGGCCTCAGCCGAGGACCATGCCGTCGCCGGAGCCCGACCTCCTGGCTTCGGGCATCGGTGCCATGCGGAACGAGATGACCAGGCCGGAAAGGCCCGCGAGGATGGGGATGAGCAGCGCGATCTGCAGGGCGATCGGCCGCGCGGCGGTGTTGATCCCGACGATCTCCTCGCGGATCTCCTCGGGCTGTCCCGCGAGAAGCTCCTCGAGATGGGTGTTGCTCAGGATCTGGGCGTCTTCCTCCAGCACCTGCGCGACCTGCTGCTGGTCCTCGGGCGGCAGCACCGTGCTCGACGTCGCCAGGGCCGTGAACACCAGCGACAGGGACGCCAGCATGATCGCACCGGCGAACGCGAGGCCGAACGAGAGGCCGAACGAGCCCGCGGCCGAGTTCACCCCCGCGGCCTCGCTGATCCTCTCGTCGGAGATGGGCGAGAGCGTGTAGTTGTTCAGCTGCGACACCAGCAGCCCGAGCCCGCAGCCCGCGACGACCAGCGGCAGCAAGAGCCACCAGCCGGAGTCCGCGCGCGGGACCACGGGAACGATCGCCAGCAGACCGACCGACAGGAGCCCGAAGCCCCATCGGATGAGGACGACCGGGCCTCTCCCGCCCTTCCCCGCCCTCTTCCCGGCCAGCATGGCGATCGCGAACATCGTCAGGGACAAGGGCGCGATCGACAGCCCGGCCTGCATCGCGTTGTATTCGAGCACCATCTGCAGGTAGATCGGCAGGACGATCATCGTGCCCCCCAGCGCGATCTGCTGGAGCATCTGCTGCGTGGCGCCGAACCGGAAGGGCTTGGAGCGGAACAGATTCGGATCCAGCAGCATCGCCCGCTCCAGGCGCTCCCGGCGCACAAGCCAGTAGAAGAGCCCGGCCAGTCCCGCCGCGCCGATCACCAGGAGCGCCCCCACGTACTCGCCGCCCTCCTGCCACATCAGGATCCCGAGCACGATTCCGCCCATGCCCACGATGGAGAGGCCTGCCCCGACGACGTCGAGCGTCCGGGGTCCCGTGTAGGGCACGTCGCGCACCAGCCCGATGCCCAGAAGCACGACGGCGATGATGAGGGCCTCGAGGGCGAAGGCGACGCGCCAGGAGAGGAACGTGGTGATGAAGCCGCCGAGCAATGGCCCGACGGCCGCGGCGATCGCGGCCGAGGCGCCCACCAGCGCGTACACCCGCGCCTGCGACTTCCCCTCGAAGTTTCCGTGGATCAGGGACTGCATGGACGGGAGGAGGAGCGAGGCGCCGAGCCCGCCCAGCAGGGACCAGAAGATGATGATCGGCACCAGGCTCTGGGCCAGCGTCATCGCGACGGCGCCCGCGGCGTAGCCCAGAAGCCCCAGCACGTACGCTCGCTTGCGTCCGATCAGGTCGCCGATCTTGCTGCCGATCAGGATGAACGCCGCCGAGACCAGCGCCTCGAGCGCGATCGCCGACTGCAGGCCGCTGACCGTGGCGCCGATGTCCCGCACCACGGCGGAGATCGAGACGTTCATGATGGACGTGTCGACGACGAGCACGAACATGGCCATCGCCAAGAGCAGGGCGAGCCTGCCGTTGAACGGTTCCGCCGGATCGGCGTCGTCCCGTGGGGCGGCCATCACGGGCCGCCGGCCCGGTCCGCCGTGTCCGGATGAGACCCGCTCATTCCGCCTCCTTCGGGTTTGCCCCCCGGGGGCCCGCCGACGCGCACGCACCCACTACGCCCATGAAAGCACGGCGGCGGTCCATGCGACAGGGCGGCGGGACAGGCGATTTGCAATTAAACTACCAGCCAGTAAGATCTATTTTCGGTCCAGCGCTTCCCCCAAAGTGCGCTGGGCCTGCCGTTCCCGCCAACCCCAAGTGGCGGGCACGGATTCCATGTTCCCGCCAACCCCCAAGTGGCAGGAACGCGTGCGCAGCCTCAGGCCGCACGAGAAAGCGCCCCTGCCGACGAGACCGGCCGGGGCGTTTTCGTGCGCCCGGCGCAGGCGGTCACCCGTTGCGCTCCAGTTCGCCTCCGTCGGGCGTCAGCCGCCGCCGGATGCTTTCCACCCCCGATCTCGCGGCGCGCGCGGGCAACCCCTCGTTCGCCGGGTCCGCGGCGTGCCGTCGCAGGCGCTCGGCCAGAAGCTCGAGCCGGGACACGTCTCCCGCGCGGCCCACGACGGCGGTCCACAACGCATCGACCGTCGGGCACAGCACCCCGGCCCCCGAGGGGCCCGTCAAGAGCCAGCCGTCGCTCAACGCGGTGGCCTTCGGGGCCCCGGGGAGACCGCGGCACACGGAGTTGACCGTGTGCGCGACGATCAGGTGCTGGCGCAGGGTCCGCACCGCGCCCAGTGTCCGATCGGGCCGTATCTGACGGCCGCAGGCTCCGCACACGGTCAGCCCTCCTCGTGGTCCGGCGTCATGGCATGACGTCGCCGGAGTTCGGGCCGAGGGTCTGCCCGAGGAACAGGTTGCCGCCGGGATCGCTGGCCAGCAACAGCGCGATCGGCGCGACCTCGGCGGGGGTCCCGAAGCGCCCCAGCGGCAGTTCGGCGCGTTTGGCGGCCTTCCAGCTCTCCGAGATCCCGTCGACCAGCGGCGTCTCGATGGGGCCCGGGGCGATGCAGTTGACGAGCACGTTCTCCGGGCCGAGTTCCAGCGCGAGCGACTTCGACAGCCCCACCACCCCGGCCTTCGCGGCGCTGTAGTGGCTGAGACCCACGCCGCCCTTGAGGGCGAGCTGCGAGGAGATGTTGATGATCCGGCCCCACCTGCGTCCGCGCATGGGGCCGACGACCTCCCGGCAGCAGAGGAAGATGCCGGTCAGGTCCACGGCGATGGTCTCGTTCCACTGCGCCAGCGACATGTCCTCCAGCCGCGACTCCGTGAGGAGACCGGCGCTGTTGACCAGGACGTCGATGGGTCCCAGCCGCTCCCGCGCCGTGGCGAAGGCCGCCCGCACGCTGGCCTCGTCGGCCACGTCGACGGGGATCGAGCCGTTCCCTTCCGCGCGGTCCAGGACCGCGACCCGATCCCCGTTGTCCCGGAAGGCGTCCGCGATCGCCCGGCCGATGCCGCTGGCTCCGCCGGTGACCACCACCGCGCGGCCGGATTCCCGCCGGGTTGCCTCTGTCTCGGTGTCCACGTTGGTCCTTCCCGTGCCTAGGCGCGCATCTTGACGGTGAGCCCGCCGTCGACGATGAGCGATTGACCAGTGATGTAGCTCGAGCCGTCGGACGTCAGGAAGCCGATGACGTCGGCAACCTCCTCCGGGGTGCCCACGCGGCCCCAGGGGATGTCCCGGCCGGCGCGCGCCAGGCCCTCGGGTCCGAGGGAGTTCACGGGGTCCAGGGACTGCGGGGTCTCGATCAGTCCGGGGATCACGGCGTTGGCCCGGATGTGCCGCGGCCCCAATTCGACGGCGACGCTGCGGACGAGGCCGAGGACCCCGGCCTTGGCGGCCGCGTAGTGCGCGTGCTCGTCCCATCCGTACACGCCGCCGGCGATGGACGAGACGGCCACGAGGGCGCCGGGCCCCTCCATCCTGCCGGCGGCCGCGCGGAGCGTGCGCAGGACCCCGGTGAGGTCCACGTTGAGCATGTCGTCCCAGCGCTCGTCCGACATCTCGGCGAGCGGCGAGTTCCTCAGGACGCCCGCGTTGGCCACCGCGTAGTCGAGCCGTCCGTAGGCCTCCAGCGCCCGCTGCGCGAAGGCGTCGACGGAGGCGGTGCTGCGCACATCGACCTCCTGGACCACGCCCTCGCCCCCGGCCTCCCGGACCCGGCGCAGCGTCTCCTCGGGGTCGTGCGGGTCACCGGGGAAGGTTCCGATGACCGTGCGCACGCGGTGTCGGGCGTAGTGGGCCGCGAGGGCGCGGCCGATGCCGCTGGCCGCGCCGGTGACGATGGCGACCTTCGCCTCAGACTCCATGGGGCTCCTCCAGCCGGGCCTCGAGCGGCGGCTTGGCCGCGATCATGAGCACGCCCGAGACGAGGGTGCCGAGGGCGCCGACCCAGAGGGCCGCCGTCGCCGTGCCGGAACCCGCGGCCACGAGGGTGAAGAGCGCGCCTCCGATGATCGTCCCCGGCTGGCTCATGGCCCCGATGAACGCCGTTCCCGTGGCACGGCAGCTGACCGGGTAGCACTCGGCCATGAAGTACTGGATGGCCGCGTAGGGGCCGACCAGGAAGAAGAGGCCCGCGCCGTAGGTGGCGATGATCGCCGTGGGCGACGTGATGATCGGGCTCAGCATCAGGGCGAACGAAATGCCGGACAGGATCCAGCCCCCGATGATGGTCCGTTTCCGGCCGATCTTGTCGCCGATCCAGCCGTGGAACACGTAGCCGAAGTAGGCCAGCAGGTTGATGACGATCAGCATCCAGAACGCGTCGGACAGCTCCACACCCTTGGCGTTCTTGAGGATGGAGGTGCCCAGCACGCTGAAGATCAGGATGCCGAAGAAGTTGAAGATCCATGCGAAGGACAGCACCACGGTGTTGCGGCGAAGGTGCGGCTCCCAGATGCGCTTGAGCGGGGCGGTGGAGGAGTGCTCGACGCCGTAGGCGCCGGCCAGCGCGTGCGCCTGCTCGGTCTGCCCGCTCTTCTCCAGCCGGGTCAGCTCGTGGTGCAGTTCGAACTGCGGGGTCTCCTTGAGCTTCTTGGCGATGACCCACACGATGATCGCCGCCGGGATGGCCGCCATGACGTAGAGCGCGCGCCAGCCCAGGGAGGGCAGGAAGACCAGCGCCAGCGCGCTGGCGAGCAGGAAGCCCAGCGGCCATCCGCCCTGGATGAACGCGTAGTGGAAGCCCGGCCTCTTCCGCTTGTCCTCGACTTCGGTGACCTGGTAGACCTCGTTCATGTAGGTCGCGTTGACGGCCTGCTCGGAGAAGCCGAGCCCGCCGAACGACCGGATCAGGACCAGCAACCCGTTGCTGAGGTACGGGATGCCCGTCGGGATGAGCGCGGTCAGGCCGGACACGATGGCCGTGCCGCCGATCGTGACCATCATTCCCTTGCGGCGGCCGAGACGGTCGATGACCGGTCCGATGCCGAAGCACACGATCGCGGTGCCCACGGCGATCCACGTGGTGAGGGCGTAGGCCTGGGACTCGGTCCATCCGAACTCTTCCTGCATGGCCGGCAGCAGGGTGCCGAAGAGGCCGAAGTCGAAGACCGCGATGGTCCACGCCAGGAGGGCCAGCCCCGTGGCCATGCTGGTGTCGCGCTTGGAGAAGACCGGGAAGCGGCGCTTCTCCCCCGCGGCGGGGGGTGTCAGGTCAACGGCGAGCTGTTCGGTGCGCATTAGAGGGTGTCCTTTCGCGGGTTGCGTGCCAGGAAGGAGTCGGCGATCTGGTCGAACGTCAGCCACCTGACGCCCTCGTGGCCGTTGATGTGTTCGATGAGGCGCTCGAGCATCAGGAGGACCTGCGGGCGGCCCGAGACGTCCGGGTGGATGGTCATCGTGAAGGACGCCTGGTCCATTTCGCGGTAGACCCAGTCGAACTGGTCGCGCCAGAGCTGCTCGACGTCGCGCGGGCTCACGAAGCCGTGCGAGTTGGGCGCCGCCTTGATGAACATCATGGGAGGCAGGTCGTCCAGGTACCAGTTCGCGGGGATCTCCACCAGGTCCGTCTCCTGTCCGCGCACGAGCGGCTCCATCCAGGTCCCGGCGTCCTTCGTGTAGTCGATTTTCTTCCAGCTGTCGCCGACGCGGACGTAGTACGGCTCGAAGTCCCGGTGCATGAGCGAGTGGTCGTATTTGATCCCCCGCTCGAGGAGGATCTCGTTGGTGACCGGGGAGAATTCCCACCAGGGGGCCACGTAGCCGGTGGGGCGGCGGCCGGAGACCTTTTCGATGAGCTCGATGGAGCGGTCCAGGATGGCCGTCTCCTGCTCGCGCGTCATGGCGATCGGGTTCTCGTGCGAGTACCCGTGGACACCGATCTCGTGCCCGGCGTCGACGATCATCCGGGTGAGGTCCGGGAACGTCTCGAGCGAGTGGCCCGGCACGAACCAGGTCGAGGGGAGGCCGTACTTCTCGAACAGCCGGATGAGGCGCGGTCCTCCGACCTCGCCGCTGAACATCCCCCGGGAGATGTCGCACGGCGAGTCCTCGCCGCCGTAGGAGCCAAGCATGCCCGCGACGGCATCCACGTCGACTCCGAATGCAACCTGAATGTCTTTTGCCATGGTTCGGCCTTTCATCGTGATGGTTGGGTTGGTGTGGTGGAAAGTTCGGGGGGCGGCGCGCCGTGCAGGCGGAACGCCCGCGCCTGGTCGTCCCGGCTGGCCCCCAGGCGCAGCAGCAGCCGCAGCAGGACCAGCGCCTGGGAGGGCCGGAGGATCCCGGACGGTATGGCGCCGGCGTCCAACAGGTCCCGCCCGCCGCCGTTGCCGTAGACGGCGGCCACCGGACCGGCGGCGACCCGGGTGCTGGTCACCACGGTCACGCCGGCCGCCGAGGCCCTGGCCACCGCGGCGCAGACCTCGGTGTTGGCGTTGCCGCTGCCCAGGGCCTGCAGGACGATGCCGGCGGCCCCCGCGCCGATCGCGGCCCGCAGGAGGGTGTCGTCGGTGCCCGGATACACCGCCACCAGGTCCGCCCGAGCGGCGTTTCCCGCGACGGGCAGCGGCAGCGCGGGGAGCCGCGGGTGGACCGCACCGAGGGACACGACGCCCGCCTCGTCCACCGTCCCGGCCGCCCCGACGTCGGGGTTTCCGAAGGCCTGGTCCCTCAGGGTTTCCACCTTCCGGACGCCCCGCGCGGGGAAGACCTGCCCGGCGAAGCTCACGAGTGCGCCCCGTCCGCGGGACTGCGGCGCCCCCGCCACGGCGATGGCCCGCGCCAGGTTTCCGGGGCCGTCCGGCAGGGGGGAGTCGGCCGGCCGCTGGGCGCCGGTGAACACGACGGGACGGTCCTCGGCATGGGTCAGGTCCGCCAGGAAGGCCGTCTCCTCCATCGTGTCAGTGCCGTGTGTGACGACCACGCCCAGCACCTGCGGGTCGGCGAACGCCTCGGCAACCGCGACGCAGATCGCGACCATCTCGTCGAAGGTCAGCGAATAGGATCCGCGCCGGAACACGTCCACGACGCGGACCGGGTGGCGGGAGGGGCCGACGACGCTGCCCAGCACCTGGCCGCCGGCATCGGCCGCCACGGCACCGCGCTGCCCGCCCGTCCGGTGCCGGGAGGAGATGGTGCCTCCCGTGGCAAGCAGGACCACGTGGGGCCCGGGGGGTTGTTCGGCTGTCATGTGATTCCGCACTTCCTGCGCAAACGATTGGGCACGCAAACGATTGGGCACAACGCTAGGTCTCGAATGTTTCCGCGGGTCGTAGGTTGTGTTGAGGGCTTGTTACCGGATTCCGGCGATTTCCTGGCACGATGCCCAAACGATTGGGCAGTTCGACGATGCCGACTCTAGAATGTGACCCAGAGCACGTCAAGGGCTTCCCGCCCCGGCGTGCGAATGAGGAAGAATACTTCCTGACGGTGAAACGGGGCGGATGTGGCACAAGAGAACGCTGGCAGTCAGGCAGTGACCCTCAAGGTGTTGGCGAGCCAGCTGGGAGTGCATCCCTCGACGGTCTCGCGGGTGCTCCACGCGGGTCCCCGCGGCGCGCGCGGAGCGGCGTCGTCCGAGACCGCGCAGCGGATCCGCGACATGGCCCGGCAACTCGGCTACACGCCGGATCCGCAGGCCAGCAGCCTCCGGACCCGACGCACGCACCTTCTGGGCGTCATCGTGCCGCGGCTGTCGGACCTGGTTCTGGCGCTCATGTACGAGGGCATCGAGGAGGCGGCCGCGCTGAGCGGGCATTCCACGTTCGTCATGAACTCCCACGACGACGAGCGCGAACAGCGCCGCAAGACGGAGGTCATGCTCGCGCGCCGCGTGGATGGCCTCATCTTCGGCGACGCCCATCTGGACGGAAGGCTGCTGCCCGAGCTGGCGGGCCGCGGCGTCCCGTTCGTGCTCATGAACCGGAGGGTCCCCGGCTTTCCGTCGGCGACCTGCGACGACGTGCGGGGCGGGGAGCTCGTCGCCGACCACCTGTGGGCCGCCGGGCACCGCGACGTGGCCGTGATCGCGGGTGAGCCGTTCGCCAGCACGGCGGTGGACCGGACGTCGGGATTCACCGCGCGCTGGCGCGAGCTGGGCGGGCACATCCCGGCGGACGGCGTCGTGTGGTCCGGTTTCGACACGGCGGGGGGCCGGGAGGCCGCCGAGAAGATCCTCCAGACCAACGCCACGCGCCCCACCGCCCTGTTCGCCGTCAACGACTTCGCCGCCATCGGGGCCATGGGGACCCTGCGTTCCCACGGCCTCGGCGTGGGGCAGGACATGGCCGTCGTGGGGTTCAACGACACGTCCCTGGCGGCCGAGCTCCCCATCCCGCTCTCGTCCGTCCGCTCCCCCCTGCAGGAGATCGGACGGACGGCGGTGCACATGCTCCGCGAGGTCCTCGACGGGCAGGACGTGGAGTCGGTGCGGCTCGAACCGACGCTGTTCGTCCGCGAGAGCAGCGCCTGACGCGCGGGGCACGCCACGATTCGGCCCTGACCGAATCCTCGCGCCGGGCGGCGCCCGCGCCTACCCTGATCCCATGCACATCACGCTCACGAGCGAGGACCTCACCAAGGTCCGCTTTGAGGCCTCCCCGATGTGGGAAACGGTGACCAGCCTCCGGGCGCTGCAGCTGGGCACGCCCCTCCATCGGCCGTGGATCGAGTCCACCAGGCGCCGCTTCGCCGAATCGACGGATCCCCGCAAGTCGGCGCACCTGCGCGTGCTCGCCACCGTGGTGCGGCCCCGCGGATTCATCGCGGATTCCCTCACCCCCACCCCGCAGCACCAGGACACGTTCGCCCGGACCCTGGCCGCGGTCGCCGCCGTGCCGCCGGAGCTCTGGCTGCGCGACCTGCGCTTCCTCGACGCCCAGCGCCCGGAGGGCCCCGTCCGCGAGACCCTCGACGCGCTGCTCGCGGACATCGACGGCGGAATCGGGCGCATCACGGAGGCGCTCGCGTGGTACTGGGAGACCGCCGTCGAACCGTGGTGGCCGCGCCTGCGCTCCCTGCTGCTGGCCGACATCGACTCCCGGCTCGCGCAGATGGCGCGCAGCGGCATCGAGGAGGTCTTCAAGTCCCTCCACCCCAGCGTGGTCCCCACGCCCGACGGCCTGGACATCGTGCGCGGTTGCGAGCAGGTGGACCTCCCCGCCCCCGGCGGCGGGCTGATCCTGGTGCCCAACGCGTTCGTGTGGCCGAACACCCTGGTGCTCAACGTGCGGCCTTTCGTCCCGACGATCACCTACGCGCCGCGCGGCGTCGGCCGGCTGTGGGAGTCCAGCCGCGAGGCGGAGTCCAGCCCGGTCGCCCAGTTGCTGGGGCGAACCCGCGCGCAGATCCTCGCCCAGCTCGACGTCCCGATGACCACGAAGCAGCTGGCCTGCGCGCTCGACCTGGCGGCCGGGACGGTCAACGGGCACCTGAAGATCATGGCCGCGGGCGGGCTGGCGTCCTCGATGCGCGCCGGCCGCGAGGTGTTCTACCAGCGCGCCGAGGTCGGCGAGGCCCTGATCGCGCGCGTGTAGCCGAACCGGATCGCCGCCGGGCCCGCGGCCGGCGACCCGGGATCCACGGATCCGTGCAAGAGTTGACCCAACAACAGGCCGCCGGCGCACGCCGACCGCGGCAGAAGAAAGAGGTCCCCATGAGCAGCGATCCCCTCGCACCCCGGAACGGCGCTTCCGACGTCCCGCCCGTCCCCTCCGAGGCTCCCGCGGCCGGAGCCGACGCCACGGAGTCGAACGATATCGTCGCCACGCGCGACGCCCCCGGCACCGCCGTCGACCGCGGCACTGCCGTCGACCGCGAGGCGACGGCCGTGCCGCCCGGCGGCGCCGGGTCGCCGGCGTCGGCCGAGGACGACGACGACCGCCGCGTCACCCGCACGGGCATGGTCTGGGCGGCGACGATCGCGGCGCTCGTGGCCCTGGTCCTGCTGATCATCTTCATCGCGCAGAACCAGACAAGCGTCCAGCTGCGCTACTTCCAGCTCGAGGGCACCGTGAACCTCGGGTTGGCCCTGCTCGTCGCGGCCGTGGCCGGCGGGTTCCTGGTGGCCAGCGCCGGCGCGGCGCGCATCATCCAGCTCCGGACCCAGGCCCACCGGCGGCGCGCGCGCAACAAGCGCTGATCCGCGGCTGGCGGGCCCGCTCCCGCGCCGGTCAGCCGGTCCGGCTCAGCAGCAGCGCGGCGTCCAGCTCGACGACCTGGCCGTTGAGCAGCCGCGGGTGGCGCTCGCCGAGGATGGCCTCCAGCGTCAGGCGCAGGAGCGTCCCGTGGGCCACGACAACGATGTTGCTCTCGGGGTGCTCCCGCACCAGGCCGGCGAGCGCGCGGACGCCGCGCTCCGCGACGTCCCGCTCCGGCTCCGCCGTGAGCAGCAGGCGGTCCAGGTCGTGCCGCGGCAGGCCCACGACCACGCGTCCCTCGCCGTCGCCGTAGTGGCGCTCCATCAGGTCCGCCACCGGGCGCCGCGCGGCCAGGCCCAGGACGCCGCCGATGTGCGACGCCGTCTGCGCGGCCCGCGCGAGGGGCGAGGAGACGAGCACGTCCCAGCGCGCCGGGCCGCCGGCGCCGGACCCGGCGGGGCCGGACAGCTCGTGCCCCGCCGCCCGCGCCTGTCCCCGACCGACCGCGTTCAGCGGGATGTCGGTCTGCCCCTGCAGCCGGCCCTCGGCGTTCCAGTCGGTCTCGCCGTGCCGCACCAACGCCAGTCTCGAAGCCATCCCTCCAGCGTACCGGCCGCCCGGCGTCGCAGATTGTTCGGCCGTGGGGGCACAGGCCGCAACCCGGCTCAACATTGTTTGACGAATCCCCGCTTCTTGGCACAATGGGGTGACCATCCCGAGCGGCCGAGAGATCTGGCTTGACGACGCCGCAGCAACCATCCGCACTGCCGGAAAGGTGCTACCGCCAGAAGCGATGGAGAGTGCGCAAGCAATCTTTGCCCCGGGATCCCCCGACCACGCGCCGCGGCGCCCGCACCAAGGACCACACCGATGAGCAACAGCATCCCCGTCAGCCCCGTGGCCGACCTCGAGACCCCGCTCAAGTTCGCCTACTGGGTTCCCAACGTCTCTGGCGGCCTGGTGGTCTCGACCATCGAGCAGCGCACCAGCTGGGACTTCGACTACAACAAGAAGCTCGCGCGCATCGCCGAGGATTCCGGCTTCGAGTACGCGCTGACGCAGACCCGCTACGCCGCCAGCTACGGCGCCGACAAGCAGCACGAGGCCACCAGCTTCTCGCTGGCCCTCCTCGGCGCCACCGAACGCCTCAAGGTCATCTCGGCCGTCCACCCGGGCATGTGGCACCCCGGCGTGCTGGCCAAGTTCATCATCACCGCCGACCACATCTCCGGCGGCCGTTCCGCCGTCAACATCGTCTCCGGCTGGCTGAAGGACGAGTTCGTGAACTTCGGCCTGGACTGGCTGGAACACGACGAGCGCTACGTCCGCACCGAGGAGTTCATCGGCGTGCTGCGCGGCCTGTGGACCGAGCAGAGCTACAGCCAGTCCGGCAAGTACTACAACATCACGGACTTCACCCTGAACCCGCCGCCGCTGGACGTCCCGGGCCGGGCCCACCCGGAGATCTTCTTCGGCGGGAACTCCACGGCCGCCCAGGCGGCCGCCGGGCGCGCCGCCGACTGGTACTTCTCCAACGGACGCTCGCTCGAGGGCTTCCGGGACAACATCTCCGGCGTCGTCCGCGCCGCGGAATCCGGCGCCCGCACCGCCCCCGCGAAGCCGCGGTTCGGACTTAACGGCTTCGTGATCGCCCGCGACACCGAGCGCGAGGCGACCGAGACGCTGCGCGAGATCATCGCCAAGGCCCACCGCCCCGCCGTCGAGGGCTTCGCGGCGGCCGTCAAGGAGGCCGGGCAGTCCACCTCGGACGGCAAGGGCATGTGGGAGGACTCGACGTTCGAGGACATGGTCCAGTACAACGACGGCTTCCGCTCCCGCCTGATCGGCACCCCCGAGCAGATCGCGGAACGGATCGTCGACTTCAAGAAGATCGGCGTCAACCTGCTCCTGACCTGCTACCTCCACTTCCAGGAGGAGGTGTCCGCGTTCGGCCGGGACGTCCTGCCGATCGTGCGCGAGCTCGAGGCCGACCTCGCGCGCAAGAACGGCACCGAACTCAACACCGGGCTGCTGCCCACCACCGACCTCGAAGGAGCCCACACCCGATGACCGACCACCAGTTCGGCTTCCGCACGCGCGCCCTGCACGCCGGCGGCACGCCCGACGCCGAGCACGGCGCGCGCGCCGTGCCCATCTACCAGACGACGTCGTTCGTCTTCAAGGACACCGACGACGCCGCGAACCTGTTCGCGCTGCAGAAGTACGGCAACATCTACTCGCGGATCGGCAACCCGACCGTCGCCGCGTTCGAGGAGCGCATCGCCTCGCTCGAGGGCGGCATCGGCGCGGTGGCCACGTCCTCGGGGATGGCCGCGGAGTTCATCACCTTCGCCGCCCTGACCCAGGCGGGCGACCACATCGTCGCGTCCTCCAAGCTCTACGGGGGCACCATCACGCAGCTGGACGTGACGCTGCGGCGCTTCGGCGTCGAGACGACCTTCGTGGACAGCAACGACGCCGAGGACTTCGCGGCCGCCATCCGGGAGAACACCAAGGCCGTCTACACGGAGGTCGTCGCCAACCCCTCCGGCGACATCGCGGACCTGGCGGGCCTGGCCCGCGTGGCCCACGCGGCCGGGGTGCCCCTGATCGTCGACTCCACGCTCACCCCGCCGTACATCCTGCGTCCGATCGAGCACGGCGCGGACATCGTCATCCACTCCGCCACCAAGTTCCTCGGCGGGCACGGCACCACGCTCGGCGGCGTCGTCGTCGAGTCCGGGACGTTCGACTGGGGCAACGGCCGGTTCCCGACCATGACCGAGCCGGTGCCCAGCTACGGGAACGTCTCCTGGTGGGGGAACTTCGGCGAATACGGCTTCCTGACCAAGCTGCGCTCGGAGCAGCTGCGCGACATCGGCCCCTCGCTGCCCGCGCAGTCGGCCTTCCAGCTGCTGCAGGGGGTCGAGACGCTGCCGCAGCGCATGGACGCCCACCTGTCCAACGCGCTCGAGGTCGCGCGGTGGCTCGAGGCCGACCCGCGGGTCGGCTACGTGAACTTCGCCGGGCTCCCGTCGCATCCGCAGCACGCCCGGGCGAAGGAGCTCCTGCCGCTCGGCGTCGGCTCGGTCTTCAGCTTCGGGGTCCGGGGCGGGCGCGCCGCCGGCGGGCGGTTCATCGAGGCGCTGCAGTTGGCCAGCCACCTGGCCAACGTCGGCGACGCGCGGACCCTGGTGCTGCACCCGGCCTCGACCACCCACCAGCAGCTCAGCGCCGACCAGCTCGCCGCCGGCGGCGTTCCGGAGGACCTGATCCGTCTCAGCGTGGGGTTGGAGGACGTCGAGGACATCATCTGGGACCTGGACCAGGCCCTGGAGGCCTCCCAGCGGGAGGCGCCGCACGGCGCCCACGCCGCAGCGCAGTACGACGCCGCAGCGTGCGTCGTCCCCCCGGCCCGCCCGGGCCCCGGGGAACCCCTCGAGATCGGAGCGTCCCAGTGAGCGCGGAAACGACGACCCCGGCGGGGACCGGCCGGGCGTGGACCGGCCCCTCCGCCCCCGAGCGGCTGGACATCCTGCGCGGCACGCGCTCCATCGCGATCGTCGGGGCCTCCAACAAGCCCTCGCGCGCCTCGTACTTCGTCTCGACGTACCTGCTGTCCTCGTCGAAGTACACGGTGTACTTCGTGAACCCGGTGCTCGACGAGATCCTCGGCCAGCCCGTCTACAAGTCCCTCGCGGACCTGCCGGAGGCCCCGGACCTCGTGGACGTCTTCCGCCGCCACGACGACCTGCCGGGAGTGCTCGACGAGGCCATCGCCGTCGGGGCGAAGACCCTGTGGCTGCAGCTGGGTTCCTGGCACGAGGACGTCGCCGCGGCGGCCGAGTCCGCGGGGCTGGACGTGGTGATGGACCGCTGCGTCAAGATCGAGCACGCCCGCTTCCACGGCGGCCTCCACCTGGCCGGCTTCAACACCGGGGTGGTCAGCTCCAAGCGGCAGGTCCTCGCCTGAGCACTGGGGCTACAGGTCCTCCCGCGCCGCCATGACCGTGAAGTCCCACGCCCAGACCCGGGCGTCCGGGGCCGCATCCGCGCCGTCCTCCGGCCCCGGGCCCTCCCCCGGCCCGGGGCCGGCCGGCGCGCCCGCGCCGTGGAGCTCGCGCGCCCGCTCCAGCACCTCCTGCATCTCGCGGAAGACCTCGCGCGCCTGTCCGGGCGTCAGGCGTAGCGTTCCCGTGCTGAGGTTGCCCTTGACGTCCGCGTCGCGCCCGGTGGCGTAGGCGGGCGCCCACTCCAGGATCCGGGCCACCATGCGCTGCTGGTCCAGGGCCATCTGGCTGAGGAATCCCGTCAGCGGCAGCTCGTTCTCCGGGGCGATCGGCTCCTCGGGGGACCCGACCTGGAACGCGACGTGGGCCAGCTTCCACACCCGGTCCCTCCGGTCGCGCGCGTGCTCCGGGGCCTCGAGGATCAACCCCGCGTCCGCGAGGCTGCGCAGGTGGAAGCTCAGCGTGTTCGCGGGGACACCCAGCTGCTCGGCCAGGTCCGCGGCGCGCGCGAAGTCCTGCGCTCCCATCACGGACATGATCCGGCGCCGGATCGGATGCGCCAGTGCCTTGAGCATCAGCGACGTCATGACCTGCGGTTCCACGCGGTCCTCCGCTCGGTGTGGTGACGGGGCCGGCCGGTGTGGCGGCGAGACCAGTCTACCCAACACGCGAAAATCATTGCGCAACTACTCTTGCGCAACTCTCTTTGCGTAATTACGCTGAGCCCATGTCCCCACGACCCGCCCCCGCGGCTCCGGCCGCCGATCCTTCCGCGGCCGCACGCCCGCTCCTGCGCCAGCCCGCCTACCTCTGGTGGCTTGCGAGCGACACCTCCTCCGCCTTCGGCCTGGCCCTGCAGTCCTTCGCCGTCCCGCTGCTGGCGCTGTACCTGACCGACAGCCCCGCGCAGGCCGGCCTCATCGCCGCCATCGGGCAGGTCGGCCGCGTCCTCGCGATCGTTCCCGGCGGCGTACTGGCCGACCGCCACGACCGGCGGCGCCTGATGGTCGTCGGCGGGATCCTCGGGGCGCTGCTCGCCGGCGCCGTCGCCGGCTTCCACGCTGCGGGGCTGCTGGGCTTCTGGCTGCTCACCGCCCTGAACCTGCTGATCAACATGCGGCAGGGCCTGCTCGGCGCGGCGGGGAACGCCGCCCTGAAGAACGTGGTCGACGAGGCGCGGCTCGGATCCGCCCTCGCCGCGAACCAGGGGCGCGACGCCGCCATAGCCCTCTCCGGCGGCCCTGCGGGCGGACTGCTCATGGCCCTGGGGCAGGCCTTCCCGTTCGCCGCGTCGGCGCTCGCCCACCTGACGTCGGCCCTGGCCGCGCTCTGCATCCGCGCCGACCTGCGGCCGCGCACCGACGACGCCGGCGCGGGACCGGGACGCGATCCCGCGGCGGCGCTGCCCGGGACCGGCGTCGTCCGCGCCTACCTCCACGAGGCCCGTCAGGGCTTCGTGTGGCTGCTGCGCCGCGGGGACCTGCGCGGCGTCGCGATCGTCTCGACCGTCATTAACCTGGGATTCAACGCAGGCATCACGACGATCGTCTTCGGGCTGCAGCAGGGCGGGCGCTCCCCGGCGACCATCGGCTGGGTTTCGGCGGCCATCGGCGTCGGCATGCTCACCGGCGCGGTGGCGGCCCCGGCGCTGGTCCGGCGCTTCCGGACGGGCCGCCTCGCCGCGGCGGGCCTGGTCCTCGCCTCCCTGTCCATCGCCGCGACCCCGTTCGCCGTGACGCTGCCCGAGCCGGCGTCCGTCCCCGTGCTCCTCGGCGTGCTCGCCGCAGGGACGTTCGGCATCCCGGCGGTCAACGCGGGGCTCCTGGGCTACTTCATGGCCGCCGTGCCGTCCTCCCTGATGGGCCGCGCGAGCAGCGCGCTGGACCTCATGGCGATGGGGGCGATCCCGTTCGCACCGCTGATCGCCGGCTTCGGCTACGCCGCCCTCGGGTGGTCCGGGGCGCTGCTGGTCTCCGCGGGGATCTGCGCGGCGGCGGCGCTCATGGCGCTCGGCAACCGCGGACTGCGCTCGCTGCCGGGGCCGGCGCGCTGGGGCGAGCACGCGGCGGCCATGTCCGCCGGTTCCGCCCCCGCCGGCTCCGCCCCCGCCGGGCGGCCCTAGGAACCCGCGCGGCGGATCCGGGCGGGCAACACGGGTGAGAGCGCCAGCACCGCGATCCCCGCCAGCGGCACCACGAGCAGGCCCGTCGCCAGGCTGGTGGCGTCGGCGACCGCCCCGACGACGGGCGGCGACAGGAGGAAACCGACCCGCATGAGCCAGCTGACGATCGTCAGACCGGACCCCGGGCGCAGGCCCGGCAGCTCGTCGGCGGCGTGCATGGCCGCGGGAACCAGCGTGGCGACCCCGAGGCCCGCGGCGCCGAACCCCACGATCGTCCCCGGGACGGAGGGCAACAGCAGTGCCGCGCCCATGCCCGCGGCGACGGTCGCGCCGCCGGCCCGGGCGACGGCGCGCTGCCCGAACCTGTCGACGAGGCGGTCCCCGGCGAGGCGGCCGACGAACTGCGCGCCCGTGAGGGCGACGAAGCCGAGCGCCGCGATGGACGCGGGCGCGCCCAGGGCGTCGTGCAGGTAGATGGCCGACCAGGAACCCCCGGCGTCCTCCACGACCGACCCCGAGGCCGCGATGAGCACCAGTGCCGCCAGGATCCCGTAGCGCGCGACCGGCCGCCGCGCGGCGGCGGATCCGGCTCCGGCGGACAGGTCCGCCCCCGTGGGGACGTCCGCCGGACCGCCCGCCGAGACGCCCGGCTCCGGCCCGGGCAGAAGCCGCCCAAGGAACGCCAGCGTCAGGGTTCCGAAGACCAGGAGCGAGACCGCCAGATGGGCACCGCGGGGGATCCCGAGTCCGGCGGCCGCGGCGCCCATCAGGCCGCCGAGCACGGCCCCGATGCTCCACACCGCGTGGAACGAATTCAGGATCGACCGTCCGTAGAGCCGCTGGACGCGCAGGCCGTGCGAGTTCTGGGCGACGTCGGTCACCGCGTCCATGGCCCCGGCCAGCAGCAAGGCGCCGGCCAGGGTCCCCCAGGAGGGGGCGATCCCCGCCAGGAGGATGCCGGCACCCGTGAGGATGATGCCGGCCACGGCCACCCGGGAGGACCGGAAGCGCCGGATGAGCACGCCGGCGGCGAGCCCGGCCACGAGCGCCCCCAGGGGAAAGGCGGCCACGGCCGCACCGAACGCCGCGTTGCTCAGCTGCAGGTCCTCCTTGAGGGCCGGATACCGCGGGAGAAGATTGGCGAAGAGCGCCCCGTTGGCCAGGAAGAGGACCGCGACGGCGAGGCGCGCGCGTCGCGCGCCGCGGTCCGCCAGCGGGGGGCGTGCCCCCGCGGGCGCGGCGGCCGGTGCCCCCGCGTTCATCGCGTGCCCACGATCCGCCGGACCGCCTCCCGGACGGCCGCCTCCGGGAGGGGGGTGAGGGCCAAGGCACGGTGGATGGAAAGCCCCTCGATGAGCGCGTCGAGCATGACGGCGGTGTCGGGGTCGAAGTGCCGTTCGAGGGCGTGGCGGCTGCGGGCCATCCACGCGTCGGTGACCCGGCGCAGGGCCGGATTCCGTGCCGCGAGGGCGTACAGCTCGTAGGACAGCAGGGCGTTGCGGCGGGAGGACAGGACCTCCCCGGTGATCAGGCCGACCACCGCCTCCACCGCGTCCGCGCGTCCGTCCGCCGCCGCGAGGGCGTGTTCGAAGCCGTCCGCCGTGGTGTCCGCCAGCCGCGTGAACGCCGCCGTGAGCAGGTCGTCGATCCCCGTGAAGTGGTACGTCATGGATCCCAGCGGCACGTCGGCCGCGGCCGCGACCTTGCGGTGGGTGGTTCCGGCGACGCCGTGCCGGGCGATCACGTCGAGGGTCGCCTCGACGATGCGTTCGCGTCGCGCCGGGTCGTGCCGGCGCGGACGGGGTCCGCCCTCGGCGCTCACAGGGTGCGGATGACGCGCGCGGGGTTGCCCACGGCGACCACGTTGGCGGGCACGTCACGGGTGACCACCGAGCCCGCGCCGATCACGGCGTTGTCGCCGATCGTGACGCCCGGCAGGACGATCGCGCCGCCACCGATCCACACGTTGTCCCCGATGGCGATCGGCAGCGCGGCCTCGAGCTTGGCGCGGCGGGGCCCCGGCTCGACCGGGTGGGTCGGCGTCAGCAGCTGGACGTTCGGCCCGATCTGCGTGTCGTCGCCGATGGTGATCGCCGCGACGTCGAGGGCGGTGAGGTTGTAGTTGATGAACGTCCGCGCGCCCACGCTGAGGTGCCGCCCGTAGTCGACCAGCAGGGGCGGCCTGATCTCCGAGTCCGCCCCGAGCCCCCCGAGCAGGTCCCGCAGGATCCCCGCCGCCGCCTCGCGGTCGGTGGGCCACGTGCGCCCGTAGGCGTCGGCCAGGGCGATCGCCCGGGCGCTGTCGGCGGCCAGCTCCGGGTCGTCGGCGAGGTACAGGTCCCCGGCGAGCATGCGCTCCTTCATGGAACGGCCGTCGTCGGCAAGAGTGTCATCCATGCGTACAAGCGTACGCATAGAGTTGCCGGCACTCAACCGGAGCGTGGGCTCAGACGCCGAGGCGGCGGTTCTCCAGCACGGGCAGGAACTCCCGGACCTCGTCGATGCGCCGGCGGGTGACGTCGACCGTGACCAACCCCTCGCGCTCCTCGCCCAGATGCCGCACGGGCAGGCCCATGGGATCCAGGATCGCCGAGTGCCCGACCGTGTTGGTGGAGCTGGTGCCCGCCGCGGCCACCCACACGGTGTTCTCCACCGCACGCGCCTTCAGCAGCGTCTCCCAGTGGTCCACCTTGTGGTCCCCCTTGAACCAGGCGGCGGCCACCAGCAGGACGTCGGCCCCGTCGACCGCGAGCTTCCGGGCCAGCTCCGGGAACCGGATGTCGTAGCAGGTCATGACGCCGACGTTGAGGTCGCCGATCCTGAAGGTGGTGATGGCGGCGGGGTCGCCGGCCTTGATCCGCCGCGACTCCCGGTAGGAGAACGCGTCGTAGAGGTGCACCTTGCGGTAGGTCCCCACGATCCGGCCCGTCTCGTCCACCACGACCAGCGTGTTGTAGGGCCGCTCCTCGCCACTGGCCTCGTAGCCTCCGGCCACGATCGCGATGCCGTGCTCCGCGGCGACGAAGGAGATCTGCTGGACGAAGGACGTCCATTCCCGTTCGACGGCGGCGGCCAGGTCGCCCTCGACCTTGCGGACGGTGAACATCGTCTCCTCGGGGAGGAGCAGCAGGCCCGCGCCCTCCGCCTTCGCCCGCGCGGCGAGCCGGCGGACCACCTCCAGGTTTTCGGGCACGGTGCCTGCCGGCGAGAACTGTCCAACGCTGATCTTCATGGTCGCTGCCTTCCGGGGGTGGGCGTCCCGTCCAGCGTACCCAGACTGCGCCGCCGGGCGTAGCCTGAGCCCATGGGCAGCGCAACGCTCCGCACCGACGTCCTGGTCGTCGGCGCCGGACCCACCGGACTCATGGCGGCCAACTGGCTCGAGCGCCTCGGCGTCGACGCCCTGGCCATCGACGCCAAGCCCGGCCCGACGCGCGAGTCCCGCGCGCTCGGCGTGCAGGCGCGCACCATGGAGATCTACCGCCAACTCGGGGTCGTGGACGCCGTGAGGGAGCGCGTGGTCCTCGCGACCGAGCTGCGCCCGGGAGTGGGCCGCCGCGCGCTGGGGAGCGTGCCGTTGGGCCGCCTGGGATACGCGCTCACGCCGTTCCCGGGGCTCCACATCCTCGAGCAGAGCGCGAACGAGGAGATCCTCGCCGGCCGGCTCGCCGAGCGCGGCCGTCCCGTCCTGTGGGACCATGCCTTCGCGTCGCTGTCCCGGACGGGGCCGGGAGACGCGCCGGTGGAAGGACCGGGGGTGCGCGTGACTGTGCGGGGGCCCGACGGCCCGGTGGCGATCCTGGCGCGCTACGTCGTCGCCGCCGACGGCGCGTCCTCGCCGGTCCGCGAGTCGCTCGGCATCGGCTTCCGCGGCCGGACGAACGCCCACGTCTTCTACGTCCTGGACGCGAACGGCGTCACGGGCGGCGGGAGCGGCATCAACCTGCGCGTCTCCGCCGAGGACTTCATGCTCGCGTTCCCGATGGGCCCGGACGGCCGCGGCGGGCGCCGGTACCGGCTCCTCGGGATCGTCCGGGACGACGGCGGCGCCAACGCCGCACGCCCCGCGGGCCTCCCGGCCGCCGGCACCGGCGACACCACAGTGGACGAGGCCCGGGCCCGCGCGTCGCTCGCGGAGGAGTTCGGCTTCCGGTACACGGATGCGCAGTGGTTCGCCACCTACCGGGTGCACCACCGGGTGGCGGACGTGTTCCGCGCCGGCGGCGTCTTCCTGGCCGGGGACGCGGCCCACATCCACTCCCCCGTCGGCGCCCAGGGCATGAACACGGGGCTGCAGGACGCGCACAACCTGGCCTGCAAGCTCGCCGACGTCCTGGCAGGGCGGATGCCGGAGGCCTATCTGGACCGCTACGAGGCCGAGCGGCGCCCCGTGGCGCTGCGGCTCGTCGGCACGACCGACCGCGCGTTCTCGGTCATCACGTCCCCGGGCCGCCTGGCGCGCCTGGTCCGCACCGTCGTCCTCCCGGCCCTCTGGCCCGTGGGCCTCCGCGTGGTCCCCCGCTCCCCCGCGGGCGGACGGGTGTTCGGCTACCTGTCGCAGATCCGGATCCACTACTGGATGACCGAGGGCGAGCGGCGCCGCGCGGACGCCGCGCGCGGACCCGCCCGGTGGACGCGGCGCGGCAAGGTCCTGGGCCGCCGGCTGCCGTGGGTCTCGGCCGGGGAGCACGGCGGCGCCGACAACCACGCGGCGCTGGGCGACGCGGCCTGGCAGGTGCATGCCTACGGGACCCGCGCCGCCGCGAAGGGTGCCGAGGTGGCGGCGCGGCACGGGCTCCCGCTGCGCCGGTTCGACGCCGCGCCGGCGCGGAACCTGCCCGACGGGACCGTCGTCGTCGTCCGCCCGGACATGTTCGTGGCCGAGCTGCACCCCCCGGAACCGGCGGGCCGGCACCGACGGCGACGCCGGGGCTAGGCCCGGGGCGGTAGCCGCCGCGCCAGGTACGGCGCGGTGGCGCTGTCCGGCGCGGCCGCCACCTCGGCGGGGGTCCCGGCGGCCATGACGCGGCCGCCCTGGTCCCCGCCGGCCGGACCCATGTCGATCACCCAGTCGGCCGCCGCGACGACGTCCATCTCGTGCTCCACGAGCACCACCGTGTTGCCGGCGTCGACGAGCCGGTTCAGCTGCGCCATCAGCCGCACGACGTCGGCGGGGTGCAGCCCCGTCGTCGGCTCGTCGAGGACGTACAGCGTGTGGCCGCGCTGGATCCGCTGCATCTCCGTGGCCAGCTTGATGCGCTGGGCCTCGCCGCCGGAGAGCTCCGTGGCGGGCTGGCCCAGCCGCAGGTACCCGAGGCCGACCTCGCGCAGCGTGTCGAGGCTGCGCGCCGCGGCCGGCACGTCCGCGAGGAACTCCGCGGCGGCGTCGACCGTCATCCCCAGCACCTCGGCGACGTTCCGCCCCCGGTAGTTCACCTCGAGCGTCTCCGCGTTGTACCGGGCCCCGTGGCACGCGGGGCACGGCCCGTAGCTCCCGGGAAGGAACAGCAGCTCGACGGCGACGAACCCCTCGCCCTGGCAGGTCTCACAGCGCCCCTGCGCGACGTTGAAGGAGAACCGGCCGGCCCCGAACCCGCGCTCGCGCGCCCCGTCGGTCGCGGCGAAGGCCTTGCGCACGGCGTCGAAGAGCCCCGTGTACGTGGCCAGGTTCGACCGCGGGGTGCGGCCGATCGGCTTCTGGTCGACCCGGACGAGCCGGTCGATGGACTCCAGCCCCGCCGTCCCCCCGACGGAGACCTCCGCCTCCGCCTCCGGCGCCTGGCCGTCCTCGGCGTCCGGCGTGGCCTCGCGCGCCGCGTCGGGCCGCACGTGCCGGCCCACGGTGTCGGCCAGGACCCGGCTGACGAGCGAGGATTTCCCGGACCCGGACACGCCGGTCACGGCGGTCAGCACGCCCACCGGGAACTCGGCGTCCAGCGCGCGCAGGTTGTGGAGGTCGATGCCCTCGAGCCGGATCCAGCCGGTCGGCTCGCGCAGTCCGCGTTCGGCGGCGGCGCCCGCGCGCTCCGGCCCGCCGCCCTCCGAAGGGCCGAATAGGAAGTCGCGGGTGACGGACGCCCCGACGTCGGCCAACCCGGCCACCGGCCCGCTGTAGAGCACCTCGCCGCCGCCCTCTCCGGCGTGCGGCCCGACGTCGACGATCCAGTCCGCGCGCCGGACGACGTCCATGTTGTGCTCCACCACGAACACGGAGTTGCCCGAGTCCTTGAGCTGCTCCAGCACGGCCAGCAGCGGCTCGGCGTCCGCGGGGTGCAGCCCGGCGGACGGCTCGTCCAGGACGTAGACGACGCCGAACAGGCCGGAGCGCAGCTGGGTGGCGATCCGCAGGCGCTGCGTCTCCCCCGGCGAGAGCGTCGGCGTGGTCCGGCCCAGCGCCAGGTACCCCAGCCCGAGTCCGAGCAGGACGTCGATGCGCTGCACCAGGTCCCGCGTGATGGCCTCGGCAACGTCCGCGGCGCCCGCACCCGCGGCGGTGGCCGGGTCGGCGGCGCGCAGCCGGTCGGCGAGCGCGGCCATGGGCAGCGCGTTGAACTCGGCGATGGTGCCGCCCGCGTAGGTCACGGCGAGCGCCTCGGGCCGCAGCCCGCTGCCGCCGCATTCCGGGCACGGGCCCGACTCCATGTAGCGCAACACGCGGTCCCGCATGGTCTGGCTCTTCGAGTCCGCAAGGGTGTGCAGCACGTAGCTCCGGGCACTCCAGAAGCGGCCCTTGTAGGGCTTGGCGACGCGGTCCCGCTGCGGGTTCACCTCGACGACGGGCTGCTCCTCGGTGAACAGGATCCAGTCGCGGTCCTTGCGCTTCAGGGACCGCCACGGCACGTCGACGTCGTAGCCGAGGACGGTGAGGATGTCGCGGAGGTTCTTGGCCTGCCAGGCCCCCGGCCACGCGGCGACGGCCCCCTCCCGGATGGTCAGCGACGGGTCGGGCACCAGCGACGCCTCGCTCACCGTGTGCGCGGTGCCCAGCCCGTGGCAGACCGGGCAGGCACCGGCCGCCGTGTTCGGGGAGAACGCGTCCGAGTCGAGGCGCGCCGCGCCGTCGGGGTAGCTGCCGGCCCGCGAGAGCAGCATGCGCAGCGAGTTGGAGAGCGTGGTGATCGTCCCCACCGTGGAGCGGGAGCTCGCGGTGCCGCGGCGCTGCTGGAGCGCCACGGCCGGGGGCAGCCCCGTGATCTCCTCCACCTGCGGGTTGTGGCCCTGCTGCAGGAGCCTCCGGGCGTACGGCGCCACGGACTCGAAGTAGCGGCGCTGCGCCTCGGCGTAGATCGTGCCGAACGCCAGCGAGGACTTCCCGGAGCCGGACACCCCCGTGAACGCGACGACGGAGTCGCGCGGCACGTCGACGTCCACGTCGCGCAGGTTGTTCTCGCGGGCGCCGCGCACGCTGACGAAACCGGATGTGGGGGAGGTGTTGGCCATCCCCCGACTCTAGCCCCCTGCGGGAGTCAGTCGCCGATCAGCTCGTTGCGGACGATCGTCTGCTCGCGGTCCGGACCAACGCCGATCGCGGAGAAGCGCGTGCCGGACATCGCCTCGAGCGCCAGCACGTAGCGGCGGGCGTTCTCGGGCAGGTCCTCCAGCGTGCGGGCCTCGGTGATGTCCTCGTCCCAGCCCTCGAAGTACTCGAAGACCGGTCGCGCGTGGTGGAAGTCCGTCTGCGTCATCGGCATCTCGTCGTGGCGCACGCCGTCCACGTCGTACGCGACGCACACCGGGATGCTCTCGATGCCCGTGAGCACGTCCAGCTTGGTGACGAAGTAGTCGGTGAAGCCGTTGACCCGCGAGGAGTAGCGGGCCAGGACGGCGTCGTACCAGCCGCAGCGTCGCGGGCGGCCGGTGTTGACGCCGAACTCGCCGCCGGTCTTCTGCAGGTATTCGCCCATCTCGTCGAAGAGCTCGGTCGGGAACGGCCCCGCCCCCACGCGCGTCGTGTAGGCCTTGATGATGCCGATCGACCGCGTGATGCGGGTGGGGCCGATGCCCGAGCCCACGGACGCGCCGCCCGCCGTCGGGTTGGACGAGGTCACGAACGGGTAGGTGCCGTGGTCGACGTCGAGCAGGGTCGCCTGCCCGCCCTCCATGAGCACGACCTTGCCCGCGTCCAGGGCGTTGTTCAGCTCCAGCGTCGCGTCGATGACCAGCGGGCGCAGGCGCTCGGCGAAGCCGAGGAAGTACTCGACGATCTCCTCCACCTCCACGGAACGCCGGTTGTAGATCTTGACCAGCAGCTCGTTCTTCTGCCGCAGGGCGCCCTCCACCTTCTGGCGGAGGATGGACTCGTCGAAGACGTCCTGGACGCGGATGCCGAGGCGGCCGATCTTGTCCATGTATGCCGGGCCGATGCCGCGGCCGGTGGTCCCGATGGCGCGCTTGCCGAGGAAACGCTCGCTCACCTTGTCCATGGTCTGGTGGTAGGGGGCCACCAGGTGGGCGTTGGCGGACACGCGCAGCTTCGACGTGTCGGCGCCGCGGGCCTCGAGCCCGTCGATCTCCTCGAACAGCGCCTCGAGGTTCACCACGCAGCCGTTGCCGATGATCGGGATGGCGTGGGGCGAAAGGATGCCGGCCGGAAGGAGCTTCAGCTCGTACTTCTCGCCGCCGACGACCACGGTGTGCCCGGCGTTGTTGCCGCCGTTGGGCTTGACGACGTAGTCGACGCGGCCGCCGAGGAGATCGGTGGCCTTGCCTTTGCCCTCGTCGCCCCATTGGGCTCCGACGATCACGATTGCTGGCATGGGATCCTCCCCCTTCGCACAAGAACGCCCCCGGACTCTCGAGTGCCCCGGGTGGGGCGCGAGTAAGAGTGCAGGGGCTCTTACCCGCCGAGTTTACCGGAGCGTCCCGGCGGGCGCGACTTCCGTCCACGCCGCGGCCGAGCCCGGGGACCCTGCCCCTAGACTGGCAGGCATGGCGCTGACACGCGAACAGGTGGTGGGGACCGCCGTCGGCATCCTGTCCGACTTCGGGCTCGCCGACCTGTCCATGCGCCGCCTCGCCCGCGAACTCGATGTCCAGGTGGGCGCCCTCTACTGGCACGTCAAGAACAAGCAGGAGCTCCTCGTCGACGTCGCGGCCCGTCTTCTCGGCGGCATCGACGCCGGCGTGATGCATCCCGGCGCACCCGCGGACCCGGGGGCGGCCCGCGCCGCCGTCGAGCGCCTGGCCCGGGCGGTGCGCGCCGCCCTGGTGCCGGTCCCGGACAGCGCGGAGGTGGTCCAGCTCGCCCAGACCATGCAGCCGGCGGCGCTCCGGCCGCTGACCCGGCTGCGCGACCTGCTCGAGGAGGCCGGGGTCCCGCCGGCCCGCTCCGCGTGGGCGCAGCACCTGCTCCTGAACCACATCCTGGGCTCGGTGGCCGCGCAGCAGGACCGGGCGGTCCTCGAGGAGGCGGGGACCGAGCGCGGCGGGCCCGACCTCGGCGAGGAGGCGTTCGCGTGGGGCGTCGACGTGATCCTGGCCGGGGTCCTCGGCGTCAGGGAGCCTTCTCCGCGAACCGCTTGAAGCTGGCGAGCTGCCCCCGGTCCGCCGCCGCGATGGTCTCCCGGATCTCGCCGGCCAGACCCTCCAGCGCGTCGCTCACCGCGACCTCGGCCGTGAGCGTCAGGCGCGTGTCCCCGCCGTCGGGCTCCAGGACGTAGCGGTAGTCGGCCCGGACGTCGCCCTGGCTGGAGGTGATGGTGATGCTGCGGCCCGGCTCGAGTTCGGTCACGGTGGCTGAGCGGTCGTGGCCGTTGGAGTGGAAATCGATCGTCAGGCCGAGCGCCGTCGGCCCCTCCGCGTGCATCTCCCGGACCCCGGGCATCCATGCCGGGGCCGCGACCCAATCCGTGAGCAGGTCCCAGACGCGCCGCGGCGGGACGTAGACGAGTTCGGTGGCGGTGAAGGCCGTGTTCGCACCCATGCCTGCATCATGCCGCGCCCGCGCGCCCGGGGCTAGCCCAGCCGGCCGCCGGAGGCCTCGAGGTAGCAGGACCCGCACAGCGACTCGTACCAGACGTCCTGTCCGTCGATGGCGACCTGGTCGCCATCGAACACGATCCCGTCCCCCACACGGCGGGTGTTGAAGATCGCCTTGCGCCCGCAGCGGCAGATGGTCTTGAGCTCCTCGACCGTGTGGGCGATCTCCAGCAGCCGCAGGGAGCCCGGGAACGCGTGCGTCCTGAAGTCCGTCCGGATGCCGTAGGCCAGGACGGGCACGTCGTCGAGCACCGCGATGCGGAACAGGTCCTCCACCTGCGCGGGCTCGAGGAACTGCGCCTCGTCGACCAGCAGGCAGGCGACCGGCGGGCTGTCCACGTGCTCGAGCAGGGCGTCCGGGTCGTCGCCCGAGGCGTGCGCGGCGAACAGCTCGCGCACCGCGGCACCGCGGGGGATGAGGAAGTCCACGGCCCGCGTCATGCCCAGCCGGGACACGACGTCGGAGTCCCCCTTGGTGTCGACGTCGGGCTTGGCGAGCAGCACGCGCTGCCCGCGTTCCTCGTAGTTGAACGCCGCCTGCAGCAGGCCGGTCGACTTGCCGGAGTTCATCGCGCCGTAGCGGAAGTAGAGCTTGGCCAAGGGGATCCTTTCGGGAGCGACTATCGATTCTATGCCCGGCGACTCCGTTCCGCGGGCGGGGGGCGCCCGCCGGGCCGGCGGTGCCGGGGCCGGCGTGTAGCGTGGCGGGCATGGACCGCTTCACGGGATACATCACCGGCTTCGGGACGGCCTCGGGCACCCGGTGCGTGGTCGGCCACTGGCTGGACTCGCCGTTCGGGCCCTTCACGGATGTCATGGTCGAGCACCGCGACGGCGGGCGCACGTTGCTGGCCCCGAACCGGACGGTCGCCGACTACGTCTCCGCGACCTACCGCTTCGACCGCGTGGTGACCGCCCCCATCGAGGCGGCGCTCGATTCAGGAGGCTCCGGCGTCTCAGGCGTCTCAGGCGCCTCCGGCGGCCTGCGGCTGCGGCTGGCCGGCGGGCCGCTGGACCTGACGGCCGAGCTCGGCGCCGTCACGCCGCTGGGGCGCCTGCTGGAGCTGGTGCCGGCGCGGCTCGCCGTCCACCCCCGCTGGCTCGCCGCCATCAACCCCGTGGCGGGGCTGCTGGTGCGCGGCGTCGCAACCGCGGGTTCCGCCGGGGGCGGCCGCCGCGAGTTCTACGGCGTGCGTTCGATCCGGACGGTCGAGCGGGTCGAGGCGTCGTGGGCGGGACGGAGCCTCGGGCCGCTCGCGCCCGTGGAACCCCCGGTGCGCTTCGGCTTCAGCTCCGTCCCGCGCCGGCCGCAGGCGGTCGCGGTCACCACCACGATCCTGCCCGCGCCGGACCGCGCGGGAGGCTAGGACTCGCCGCGCTCGATCGCTTCGCGCGCGGACGGGTCGGAGTCGTCGAGGAACTTCCCGATCCGCTCGACCTCCTCGGCCTCGCCGATCGCCGCGGCCGCCCGACGCAGCGCGTAAAGCGCGCGCAGGAAGCCGCGGTTCGGCGCGTGCCGCCACGGGACGGGACCCTGTCCGCGCCACCCGGCGCGGCGCAGCGCGTCGAGCCCGCGGTGGTAGCCGACGCGGGCATACGCGTAGGACTCGACAGCTCGGCCCTCCGCGTCGGCCTCATCGGCGAGCAGCGCCCAGGCGAGGGACGACGCCGGGTGCTTCGCCGCGACGTCGACCGGTTCGTCGCCGGCCGCCAGCAGCGCGTCGACCTCGGTGTCCGCCGGCAGCAGCGTTTCGGGGATCCCGAGCAGGTTGCGGCCCAGTTCGTCGCTCACGGCCCCTACTTCAGCGACTTGCCGGCGGAGCCGAGCTGGCGGGCGGCCTCGACGACGCGCGCCGCCATGGACGCCTCGGCGGCGGCACCCCACACGCGGGGGTCGTACAGCTTCTTGTTGCCGACCTCGCCGTCGACCTTCAGGACGCCGTCGTAGTTGGCGAACATGTGGCCGGCGATGGGCCGGGTGAACGCGTACTGGGTGTCCGTGTCGATGTTCATCTTGATCACGCCGTAGGAGACGGCGTCGGCGATCTCCTGCTCGGAGGATCCGGACCCGCCGTGGAAGACCAGGTCGAACGGCTTGTCCCGGCCGAGCTTCGCGCCGACCTGCTGCTGGATGTCCTGGAGGATCTCCGGGCGCAGCTTCACGCCGCCGGGCTTGTACACGCCGTGCACGTTGCCGAACGTCAGCGCGGTGATGTAGCGGCCGTTCTCGCCGGCGCCGAGCGCCTCGATGGTCGCCAGCGCGTCCTCGACCGTGGTGTACAGCTTGTCGTTGATGGCGTTCTCGACGCCGTCCTCCTCGCCGCCGACGGTGCCGATCTCCACCTCGAGGATCTGCCGGGCGGCGGCCGTGCGGGGCAGCAGCTCGCGCGCGATGCGGAGGTTCTCCTCAAGCGTCTCGGCGGAGCCGTCCCACATGTGCGAGTTGAAGAACGGGTCGCGGCCGGCCTTGACCTCCGCCTCGGAGGCTGCGAGCAGCGGCAGCACGAAGCCGTCCAGCTTGTCCTTGGGGCAGTGGTCGGTGTGCAGCGCGATGTTGACGCCGTAGGACGCGGCCACCTGCCGGGCGAACGCGGCAAACGCGAGCGAGCCGACGACCATGTCCTTCACGGAGGCGCCGGACCAGTAGGCCGCGCCGCCGGTGGAGACCTGGATGATGCCGTCGGACTCGGCCTCCGCGAAGCCGCGGATCGCGGCGTTCAGCGTCTGCGAGGACGTGACGTTCACGGCGGGGAAGGCGTAGCCGCCGGCCTTGGCGGCATCGATCATGGCGTTGTACTTGTCCGGGGAAGCGATCGGCATGCTGACTCCTGGGTAGTCGACTGGGAGTAGACCTCGTGGGCTGATCCCATCCTAGCGACACGTGGCCCAGGCCACGCCGACGTGACGCCCGCGGTGACCGCGCGGGGCGGGGCGGGGCGTGCTGCGGATATAGTGGAGACAACGTGAGGGAGTATCCCCCCGCGCCGAGGCCGTCAACACGTAGGGCACCGTTGCCCCGCCGGCCAAGGCGGACGGCCGGCCGAGAGGCGGCCGGCGGAGAGACTCGCGGTGAATTCACGTACCCCGCGAAAGGACACCTCGTGACCGTCCCCCTCTGGATCTGGCTGACGACGATCGTCGCCATCCTCGGCCTCCTGGCCTTCGACTACTTCTTCCACATCCGCAAGGCCCACGTGCCCACGCTCAAGGAGGCCACCTTCTGGTCGGCGCTCTACGTGGGCATCGCGGTCGCGTTCGGCATCCTGGTCCTGATCTTCGGCGGAGGACAGATGGGCGGCGAATACTTCGCCGGCTACATCACCGAGAAGGCCTTGTCCGTCGACAACCTGTTCGTCTTCCTGGTCATCATGGCCAGCTTCCGGGTGCCCCGCGAGGACCAGCAGAAGGTCCTGCTGTTCGGCATCGTCTTCGCCCTGATCGCGCGCACCGTGTTCATCTTCATCGGCGCCGCGCTGATCAACACCTACGCGTGGGTCTTCTACCTCTTCGGCCTGATCCTGCTCCTCACCGCGGGCAACCTGCTCAGGCCCGAGAAGCACGGCGACGACGAGGCCAACAACTTCATCATCCGGCTGGCCAAGCGCTTCCTGCCCACCACCGACCACTACGACGGCGACAAGCTGTTCACCGTGGAGAACGGCAAGCGGGTCCTCACCCCCATGCTGCTGGTCATGGTGGCCATCGGCGGAACGGACATCCTCTTCGCGCTGGACTCGATCCCCGCGATCTACGGCCTGACGCAGAACGTGTACATCGTCTTCACGGCCACCGCGTTCTCGCTCATGGGGCTGCGCCAGCTCTACTTCCTGCTCGATGGCTTGCTGGACCGGCTCATCTACCTCTCCTACGGCCTGGCCACGATCCTCGGATTCATCGGCATCAAGCTCATCCTCCACGCGCTGCACGAGAACAACCTGCCGTTCATCAACAACGGCGAGCCGGTGGAAGTCATCGAGATCACGACGGGCCTGTCGCTGGCCGTGATCATCGGCGTCCTCATCGTCACGGTCATCGCCTCGCTGGTCAGCAAGGCCGGCAAGGCCCAGACCGCCATCAACAACGCGCGCCGGCACGCCGAGGCCTACCTCGACCTCGGGTACACGGCGGACCTCGGCGAGCGCGAGCGCATCTACACCCGGCTGGTCGAGGAGGAGCGGAACATCCTCACCATGGAGCAGAAGTACCGCGAGAAGGCCAAGGACATCGACGCCATCCGCGAAAAGGTCGCCCTGGCCCACGCCCGCCACGAGGAGATCACGGCCGGCCAGGCCTGATCCTGCGCTAGCGGACCGCCTGGCCGAACGCGTGCCGCCTGACCCAGGCGTGCATCGCTATCGCGGCGGCCGAGGCCGCGTTGATGGAGCGGGTCGAGCCGTACTGCTCGATGCTCAGCGTGGCCTCGGCCGCGGCGTGGACCTCCTCGGTCAGCCCCGGCCCCTCCTGGCCGAACACCAGGACGCAATTCCGCGGCAAGTCGTAGGTCTCGAGGGGGACCGAGTCGGGGAAGATGTCGATCCCGATGACCGCCAGGCCCTCGGACCTTGCCCAGCCGACGAAGTCCTCGACGGTCGGGTGGTGCCGCACGTGCTGGTAGCGGTCGGTGACCATCGCCCCGCGCCGGTTCCACCGGCGTCGTCCGATGATGTGGACCTCCTTGGCCAGGAACGCGTTGGCGGTCCGGACCACGGTCCCGATGTTGAGGTCGTGCTGCCAGTTCTCGATGGCGATGTGGAAGTCGTGGCGGCGCGTGTCCAGGTCCGCCACGATCGCGTCGTGCAGCCAGTACCGGTAGCGGTCGGCGACGTTGCGCCGGTCGCCCCCGCGGAGCAGGTCCGGGTCCCAGTGCCCGCCCTCGGGCCACGGCCCGTCCCAGGGCCCGACGCCGACGGGCGGCCGCTCGTCCTGCCCGGCATCGGCGGGATCGGCGGAATCGGCGGTCGCCGCGGCGGATTCGGGAAGATTCGTCACCGTATCAGCGTAGTTGGTGGGAGACTTTCCCTAACCGCTTCGCCCAGGAGGACCCACGTGCCCATCGTTGACAACGCCATCTACGTCGACGGGAAGAGGACCGAGGCGCCGGCGGAGTTCTCCGAGACCCTGGAGCAGATGAAGGCGGTCGGGGGCATGTGCTGGCTGGGCCTCTACCGACCCGACCACGCCGAGCTGAGCGCCGTCGCCGACGAGCTCGGCCTGCACGAGCTCGCGATCGAGGACACGCTCTCCGGCCACCAGCGCGCCAAGATGGACCACTACGGGGAGCACACGTTCGTGGTGCTGCGCCCCGCGCGCTACCTGGACGACGTGGAGAAGGTCGAGTTCGGCGAGATCCACGTCTACACCGGACCCGACTTCGTGGTCACCGTGCGGCAAGTCGAGGTCCCCAACCTCTCCCCCGTGCGGCAACGGCTGGAGGAGGACCCGCGCCTGCTCGCCATGGGCCCCAACGCCGTGCTCTACGCCATCCTGGACCAGGTCGTCGACGAGTACGTGCCCGTCGCCGAGGGATTGGACAACGACATCGAGGAGATCGAGACCGAGCTGTTCGTCGGCAACACGTCGGTTTCGCGGCGCATCTACGAGCTTTCGCGCGAGCTCGTCGAGTTCCAGCGCGCCGCAGCCCCCCTAGAGCGCGTCGTCACGGTCCTGCGCCGCGGCCTGGCGGACGACGACGCCGATCCGCAGGGCTCCGCCGTCGTCCGCGCCGGGGCGGACCCGGACGCCCAGGAGCTGGACCGCCTGCTGGCCGACGTCCAGGACCACATCATCCGGATCACGGACCGGATCACGGCGATGCGGCAGGTGCTCACCAACGCCCTCACGTTGTCCTCGACGCTGATCTCGCAACGGGCGGCCGAGGCGAGCGTCGAACAGAACGAGCAGATGAAGAAGATTTCCTCGTGGGCGGCGATCCTGTTCGCGCCGAGCCTCATCGGCAGCATCTACGGCATGAACTTCCACAACATGCCCGAGCTGGCCGTCGCCTACGGCTACCCTGCGGCCCTCGGCCTGATGGTGGCACTGAGTCTGGGCCTCTACATGGTCTTCAAGCGGAACGGATGGCTGTGAGGGCCGCCGGGGACGCCGGGGAGGTGACGGGGCCCGCCCCGGGCGTGCTGAACATGCGCCCCGTCATCGAGGGCGTGGCCTACCGCTCAAGCGCCCCGTTCGGCTGGGACGCAACGCGGGTCCTGCGCTTCCTGGCCGAGCACGGCATCGACGCCGTCGTGGACCTGCGGTCCCCGACGGAGAGCGCGCTGGTGCCGTGGCTCCTGGACCACGGCGGGCGCGCCGGCCTGCCGGAACTGGTGTCCGCACCCCTGGACCCCACCGAGGGGCGGCCCTCCGGCACCCGCCCGCTGGAGACGCCGTCGGACCTCGCGGACCTCTACCTGTGGTGGACCCGCGAGCGGCCGGACGCCGTGGTCCGGGCCGTGACGCCGATTGCGGACGGCCGCACGACGTTGCTGCACTGTGCCGCGGGCAAGGACCGCACCGGCGTGCTCTCCGCCGTCGTGCACCTGGCCGCGGGCACGCCGCGGGAAGAGATCGTTCGGGACTACGCGCACACCACCGTCGAGCTCCCCTCGGTGCTGCTCGCGCTGCGTGACGTCTACCTGCGTTCGCACCCCGAGGAGGCCCGGCGCGCGTTCGCCGCCCCGAACCCGCCCGTCATCCTGACCGCCCCGGCCGCGGCGATGGAGGCCTTCCTCGAGCGGTTCCTGCAGCGCCACGGGTCCGCGGAGGCCTACCTGCGGGCGGCGGGCATGGCGGGCGCGTCCGTCGAGCGCCTCGCCGAGAGGCTGCGCGCGGGGGCCCGGCAGTGACAGACTGGGACGGCACGGACCGATCGACCTAAGGAACCGCATGCCGCAAGATCAGCGCACCCCGGCCGACATCGAATGCTGGCTGACCGACATGGACGGCGTGCTGGTGCACGAGAACAAGCCGCTCCCGGGCGCCGCCGACCTCATCCGCACGTGGGTGGACACGTCCAAGCGGTTCCTGGTCTTGACCAACAACTCCATCTACACGCCCCGGGACCTGCAGGCGCGGCTCTCGGCCTCCGGCCTCGAGATCCCGGAGGAGAACATCTGGACGTCGGCGATGGCCACGGCGGAGTTCCTTAAGCGCCAATTGCCCGGCGGGCGGGCCTACGTCATCGGCGAGGCCGGGCTCACGACCGCGCTGCACGACGCCGGCTTCATCCTCACCGATCAGAACCCCGACTACGTGGTGCTGGGCGAGACCCGGACCTACTCCTTCGAGGCGATCACGCGCGCGATCCGGCTGATCGACGCCGGCGCGCGGTTCATCTCCACGAACCCCGACGCGACCGGTCCCTCCGCGGAGGGGGCGCTTCCCGCGACGGGCGCCGTGGCGGCCCTCATCACGACCGCCACCAACCGCACGCCCTACGTCGTCGGCAAGCCGAACCCGATGATGTTCCGCTCGGCCCTGAACCGCATCGAGGCCCACTCGGAGACGACGGCCATGATCGGGGACCGCATGGACACGGACATCATCGCCGGGATGGAGGCGGGGCTGTATACGGTCCTCGTGCACACCGGCATCACGCAGCCCGAGGACATCGCGCGCTTCCCGTTCCGGCCCGACGCCATCTATCCCTCGGTGGTCGAGCTACTCGCGGAGCTCTGACGCGGGCGGGTCATCGTGGTCCCCGGCGCGGGCGACGTGCCGGATGGGCTTCCAGACCAGCAGCAGAATGAGCAGCGAGCCGGCGAACCCGAACCAGAACGGCGCCTGGAAGCCCCACAGCTGGCCCATGACGCCGCCCAGCAGGGATCCCAGGGCCATGCCGCCGACGCCTCCGATGAGGTAGACGCTGTTCACCCTGCCGCGGAGCGGATCGGGCACCGCGCGCTGACGCACGGTGGAGGACACTGATCCCCACGTGAGCGCGTGGATGCCGAAGACGAAGAGCACAAGCACCGCCACCCATGCGGTGTGGGTCAGCACGAGGGCGAGGTGGGTGAGGGTCTCGAGGACCAGGCCCACGCGCATCAGCGTCGCATAGCTGACGTGGCGTTCGAGCCACGGGAAGATCAGCGCCCCGACGATCCCTCCGACCGCGCTGGCGCTGAGCAGCAGGCCGTACCCGATCTCCTCCAGTCCGAGCTGCTCGGTGGCGTAGAGAACCAGCATGGCGAGCGTGGCGCCGAACGTGATGTTGAAGCTCGTGATGAGCAGTGCGAGGGTCCGGATGGCGAAGTGGCGCCTCAGCCAGCCGATCCCCTCCCGGACCTCCCGCAGCAGGGATGCCGGCCGTGGCGCCGGGCCCTCCGGCGGGAACGCGGCCGCCGGCAGCGGCACGCGGATCCGCGCGTACAGGATGGCCGCGACGGCGAGCAGCGCCGCGTAGCCGGCATACGGCAGGGCGATTCCGACGCCGAACAGCAGCGCGCCGAGCGGCGGCCCGGCGAGCTGGTTGGTGACCGTGATCGTGCCGAAGAGGCGCGAGTTGGCCTTGCCGAGTTGCCGCTTCGGCACGAGGTTCGGGATGAGCGAGGACGCGGCGTTGTCGGCGAACGTCTCCGCCGTGCCGAGGAGGAACATCCCGACGTACAGGATCGGCAGGGTGACGGTGCCCGTGACGATGACGACAGCGACTCCGGCCATGACGACGCACCGCAGCAGGTTGACGATCACCATCAGCCGACGGCGGTCGACCCGGTCCACGACGGCACCGGCCAGCAGCCCGAAGATCACCCACGGAAGCTGCTGCGCGAACGGAGCGAGCGCCACGGCGAGAGGCTCACGGGACAGCGAGGCGACCATGAGCGGACCCGCCGCCAGCAGCATGCCGTCGCCGAGGTTGCTGGCGCTCGCGCCGGCCCAGAGCCAGCGGAACGGTACGGGCAGGGGCCCTTGGGGCGGCGGCTTCTTCGCGACGGGAACCGGAGCCGGTGCGTCCTCCGGTGGGCCGTCGTCAGTCGTCAAGGCCCAACTCGTCCTTACCGAACGCGAAGAGGTAGGGCACGCCGGTTTCGTTCTCGATGCGTTCCTTGGCCCCCGTGTCGCGGTCCACGATGACGGCGACGGCCTTGACGTTGCCGCCAGCCCGGCGCACGGCCTCGACGGCGGTCAGGGCGCTGCCACCGGTCGTCGACGTGTCCTCGAGGACGACGACATCGCGTCCCTCGACGCCCGGCCCCTCCACTTGCCTGCCCATGCCGTAGGACTTCTGGGCCTTACGGACCACAAAGGCGTCGATTTCGCGTCCCGCGTCGCCGGCGGCGTGCATCAGGGCGGTCCCCACCGGGTCCGCGCCCATGGTGAGACCGCCCGCGGTGGCGAACTCGATGCCCGCCCCATCCAGCAGCTCCAACATGACCTGCCCGACCAACCGCGAGGCCTCGTGGTGGAGGGTGATCCGGCGCAGGTCGACGTAGTAGTCAGCCTCCTTGCCGGAGGACAAGGTCACCTTGCCGCGGACGACGGCGAGTTCCATGATCAGGTCGAGCAGGCGGGCGCGGGCATCGCTGTTGGAGGTCATGGTGCCGATTCTAGTTGGAGCCCGCGGGACCGGGGTCGTCGGCGCCGCGCCCCGTCTTGAGGTGTTGGAGGAGCATGGTGTGCGCGAAGGAGCCGTGGACGAGGAGTTCCCCGGTGGGCGTCCCGGCCTCCGGGGTGCCCGGGAGCGGGGGTGCGGTGCCGGTGTAGGCGTGTCCGGTCGGGGTCGTGTACTCGATGGTGTGCCGGGGGCCCGGCGCGGTCCGCGCGGCCCAGCCG